>JBKJIL010000310.1:0-17652 GCA_046598435.1 Acidimicrobiales bacterium | reverse complement strand
CCGCGACGTGTCCGAGCTGCGCCGACGGGATCGGCTGCTGCTCTCGAAGGACGCCACCATCCGTGAGATCCACCACCGGGTGAAGAACAACCTGCAGACGATCTCGTCGCTGCTGCGGCTCCAGGCGCGCCGCTTCGAGTCGCCCGAGGCCAAGGTGGCCATCGAGGAGTCGGTGCGTCGGATCAGGTCCATCGCGCTGGTCCACGAGACGCTGTCTCGAGAGGCCGGCGATGACGTGGCCTTCATCGAGATCGTCCGCCCGCTGGTGCGCATGGTGGAGGACGGCATGTCCTCCCCCGACCGGCCGGTCCGCTTCAACGTGGTGGGCGACGCCGGCGTGCTGCCTGCTGAGGTGGCCACCCCCGCGTCGGTGGTGCTCAACGAGCTCCTGCAGAACGCCATCGACCACGCCTTTCCCGACGATCTCGACCTGCAGGCCGCCCCGGGCTCGGTCACCGTGTCGCTCGACAACGACGGGCAGCGCCTGCGGGCCCTCATCACCGACGACGGGGCCGGCTTGGACGAGGACTTCGACCTCGAGGCCGTGACCGGACTCGGACTGTCGATCGTGCGCACCCTGGTGACCTCCGAGCTCATGGGCACGATCACGCTGCGGCGCGGCGATGGCCCGGCCGACCGGCCCGGCACCATCGTGCAGGTCGACATTCCGGTCGCCCGCCCCGAATAGGGCCCAGACGCGAACCGACCTCCCGCAAGGGGAGGTCGGCGACAGGAAGGCGCGCCCGGGGGCGCAGGAGGAGCTAGGCGGTGCGACGCTGGCGGGCGACGTACTGCTTGCGCAGCTGACGGCGCTCCTCCTCGGAGGTGCCACCCCACACGCCGGAGTCCTGGTTCGTGGACAGGGCGTACTCGAGGCACGGGGTCTGTGCCTCGCACTGCCGGCACACGGCCTTGGCGTTCTCGATCTGCTCGATGGCGGGACCGGTGGTGCCGACCGGGAAGAAGAGGTCGGGATCCGTGTCACGACAAGAGGCGAGGTCACGCCAGTCGTCGCGCTCGATGGACAGGTGAAGGGGGCGGCTTTGAGCGAGTGCCACTTGGCGTCTCCGCGGCTGTGTGGATGTCACGCGGGTTCGTGACTGGGTTCACATGCCGCCACGCTACGATGCGGTGCGAAGAGCGTGTGCGGCTGCAGTTGGACACGGTAGCGGTAATGCGCTAACGGTTGCAAGCACTTTTTTGATGCATCGAAGGTGACATTTGCCATGCTCGTCATTGCACACCGTGGTGCCTCGCACACCTACCCGGAGAACACCCTTGCCGCGTTCCGGGGCGCTGTCGAGCACGGCGCCGACGGCGTGGAGCTGGACGTGCGCCGCACGGCCGACGGCCGGCTGGCGATCTGCCATGACGACGCCCTGCCCGACGGGCGTCTGCTGGTCGACACCGCCTTCGGGGATCTGCCGTCCGAGGTGCCGGATCTGACGGCGGCCCTCGATGCCTGTGCGCCGCTGGGGGTCGTGAACATCGAGATCAAGAACTGGCCCGACGACCGCGACTTCGATCCCACCGAGCAGCTCGCCGGCCAGGTGGTGGCCCTGCTCGAGGCGCGGGGTGAGCTGACCGATGGCCGCAACCTGATCTCGTGCTTCCACCTGCCCACCGTCGACCGCGTGCACGAGCTCGCCCCGGGGCTGGCCACGGCCTGGCTGCTCGGGCTCGTCGAGGACGCGCCTGCCCTGATCGAGCGGGCCGCCGCGGGCGGCCACGTGGCGGTGCACCCGCACCATGCCTTCGTGAACGAGGACTTCGTGCGGTGCGCCCACGAGGTCGGCCTGGCCGTCAACACCTGGACCTGCGACGAGCCGGATCGGATCCGCTGGCTGGCCGACCTGGGTGTCGACGCCGTCGTCACCAACGTGCCCGCTGTCGCCCTCGCGGCCCTGGGCCGCTGACCAGCACCCCCCGTTCTGAGTGCACAGAACCGGCTAGGGGAGGACCAGATCGAGCACGTCGGGCTCGTGACGGATCTCGAGGCGCTCGATGTCACCGAGGTGGTCGCCGTCGACCTGGTAGGGGAAGGGCCCGTAGCCCTCGATGACCACGCGGGTGAGGTCGGTGCGGTGGTCGGTCCAGCGCGACGTGCGCAGGTGGCGACCGCCGACGAGGGCCGAGCCGATGATCCGCATCGTGCGGCCGAAGGCCAGCGTGCGCAGCGTCACCATCGCCAAGCCCCGGTCGAGGGTGGCCTCAGGGGCCAGGCTCAGGGGCCGGTTGCCCAGATAGGTGTAGGGGTTCGTGTTCAGGCAGATGCCGAGGTAGCCGTCGTCGATGACCGTGCCGTCGGCGTGGTGCACCGCGAAGCGGGGCCGGCTGCGGTCGTAGTGGCGGATCCACGTGTCGAAGCCCGCGTAGACGAACAGCGGGTGTCCGGCGTAGCGCTTGAGGCCGGCCCGTCGCTCCACCTGGGCCACCACGGCGGCGTCGAACCCCATGCCCACGTGGAAGAGGAAGTAGCGCCCGTTCACCGAACCCAGCCCCACCCGCCGGATGTTGCGACGGGCCAGCGCGTCGAGCAGCTCACCGGTTGCCTCGATGGGGTCGTTGGTCAGGCCGATGGTGCGGGCGAACACGTTGGTGGAACCGCCCGGAAGAGGCGCCAGGGCACACGAGCTGCCGGCGAGGCCGTTGGCCGCCTCGTTCAGGGTGCCGTCGCCGCCCAGCACCACGACCACCTCAGTGCCGGCGGCCGCTGCGCCTTGGGCCAGGCGAGTGGCGTGGCCGCGCCGGCTCGTCTCGGCCAGGGTGACGTCGTGGTCAGCGGAAAGGGCCTTCTGGATGACGACCCGGCTGCGCGCGGTCACCGACGACGCGGACGAGTTGACGAGCAGCAGCAACCTCATGGACCGCCGAACCTACCTGAGTGCCACATGTCGCTCTGGGCCAGTTGGAAGCGGTGACGGCTCTCGTGCGACGATGCGCCCCATGCATGTTGTCGTCTGTGTGAAGCAGATCCCCGATCCGGCCGAGCCGGGCAAGCTCGAAGGTGACCACACGCTGGATCGCAGCGGGAAGCTCATCCTCGACGAGTCCGATAGCTACGGCGTCGAGATGGGCCTCCAGCTGGTCGACAAGGCCGGCGGTGGAGAGGTCACCCTCGTGTCCATGGCCCCCAACGGCGAGACCAGCGGCCTCCGCACGGCCCTCGCCATGGGTGCCGCCAAGGCCATCCTCGTGTCTGATGACGCCCTGAGCGGTGCCGGCGCCCTCGACACCGCCAAGGTGCTGGCCGCCGCCATCAAGCGGGCCGAGCCCGACCTGGTGCTGGCCGCCACGGAGTCCAGCGATGGCTACACGGGCACCGTCCCGGAGCAGATCGCCGCCCTGCTGGGCCTCCCGTCGATCACCTTCGCCAAGGAGATCCACGTCGACGGTGAGACCGTGAAGGTCCAGCGTCAGACCGAGGCCGGCTACGACGAGGTCACCTGCCCGCTGCCGGCCCTCGTGTCGGTCACGGCCGGCGTCGTCGAGCCCCGCTACCCCTCCTTCAAGGGGATCATGGCCGCCAAGTCCAAGCCGGTCGATCAGCTCACCGTCGCCGATCTCGGCCTCGATGCCGCCCAGGTGGGCGCCGCTGGAGCCGGCCAGGAGATCGTCGCCGTCGAGGATGCGCCCGTCCGTCAGGCCGGCGAGATCATCGAGGACGACGGCGAAGCATTCACCAAGATCGTCGAGTTCCTCGACGGCCTCAAGGTCATCTGAGACCCGGACCCGAAGAGGAGAACGCACATGGCTCTGAACCGAATCTGGGTGTACGCCGAAGCCGTTGACGGCAAGGTCTCCCCCCTTACCCTCGAGCTGCTGGCCAAGGCCCGCACGCTCGGCGGCACCGTCGAGGCTGTCTACGGCGGCGCTGATGCCGACGCCGTGGCCGCCACGCTTGGCGCCCACGGCGCCACGAAGGTCTTCACCACCGGCGACCTCGGCGGCTCGCTGCCCGGCGTCCCGGTGGCCTCGGCCATCGCCAAGCAGGTCGACGACGGCAACGCCCCCGACCTGCTCATGATCGGCACCACCTACGAGGGCCGCGACATCGCCGCCCGCCTGTCGGTGGCGCTCGACCGTCCGGTCATCACCAACAACATCGACGTCGAGGTCGACGGCGACAGCGTCGTCGTCACGGAGCCGGTGTTCGGTGGCATGAAGCTCGTCAAGACCCGCTTCACCGCCGCCGGCCCGCACATCGCGCTGTTCCGCCCGAAGTCCTTCGTGGCTGAGGAGTCAGGTGGCGGGGCCGCCGAGGTCGCCTCCATCGAGGTGCCCGAGGCCGGCCAGGCCAAGGTCACCAACCGCCACGTCGAAGAGGCCACCGGCCCGAAGCTCGACGAAGCGGCCGTGGTCGTGTCCGGCGGTCGTGGCCTCGGCGAGTCCGAGAAGTACGCCATGATCGAAGACCTCGCCAAGCTCCTGAAGGCGGCTCCGGGCGCCTCCCGGGCCATCGTCGACGCCGGTTGGGTGCCCTACAGCTACCAGGTCGGCCAGACCGGCAAGGTCGTGAAGCCCACCGTGTACATCGCGGCCGGCATCTCGGGCGCCACCCAGCACCTGGTCGGCATGAAGGGCTCCAAGAACATCATCGCCATCAACAAGGACCCGGAGGCACCGATCTTCTCGGTGGCCGACCTCGGGATCGTGGGCGACGTCCACAAGGTCCTGCCCAAGCTGATCGAGGCCCTGAAGGCCCGCTGAGCCAACATCGCTTGCCGTCACGACCGGGGCCTCGGCCCCGGTCGTGTCGCGTCCGGCCTCAGAGCTGGTCGGCGGGGACGGCAAAGGTGTCGCAGAGGCGGTGGTCGCCGCTGTCGAACCCGACGTTGAACCAACGCTGGCGGGATGCTGCCGAGCCGTGGGTCCACGACTCCTCGCTGGGGTTGCCGAGCGTGTCGTCGCCCACTGCCTCGGCGGCACCCAGGCCCTCCTCGAGGTCGCCAGGCTCGAGGAGCCCCCGGTCCTGGGCGCTGCTGCCCCACACGCCGGCATAGCAGTCGGCTTGGAGCTCGAGCCGCACCGACAGCTCGTTGGCTCCCCCCGGATCCTGCTGCTGGGTCTGTCGCACCTGGTCGCTGGTGCCGAGCACCTTCTGCACGTGGTGGCCGAGCTCGTGGGCGAGCACGTACACCTGGGCGAAGTCGCCGGGGGCTCCGAAGCGCTGCTGGAGCTCACGGAAGAAGTCGAGGTCGAGGTAGGCCTGCTCGTCGGCCGAGCAGTAGAAGGGGCCGACCGAGCTGGAGGCGTTGCCGCAACCGCCAGTGCTCACACCGCCGCTGAACAGCACGAGCTTGGCGTCGCGGTACTCGCGGCCCAGCCCGGCGTCGGTGGACCAGAACGCCTGGATGTCATCGAGGGCGTCGGACATGAGCTGCACGAGCTCGTCGTCAGCCGGGTCGACCGTGCCGCCGGGGGACTGCAGCTGCCCGAAGATGTCGGTGACGTCCACCCCGGTGCCGCCTCCTCCGCCGCCGAGGCCACCGCCCAGGAACAGCGCGAGCAGCAGGCCGACGATGCCGATCACGCCGCCGCCCACGCCCTTGCCCATGGGGATGCCGAGCCGACCGCCGCCCGCGGCGCGGCGGTCCTCGAGGTTGCCGCTGAGCCCGCCACCGGATCGTCGGAACTTGACCATGCGCCGGAGCGTATGCCCATCCCGCGCGCGGACTACTCCGTTCGCAGGGCCTCCGCCGGCTGAAGGGCCGTGGCCGCCCGCCCGGGAAGGGCGGCCAGCAGCGCGCTGAGCACCAGGCCGAGGGGGACGAGCGCAGCGACGACGCCGAGGGGCGTCGCGGGGGCCGCCTGCACGCCGAGCCCGGCGGCCACGGTGCGCCAGGCCACCCGCCCGGTGGCCACGCCCAGGGGTGTCCCCACGACGATGCCGATGGCGAGCAGCGTGGTGGCCTGGACGCGGACGGAGCGGTGCACCTGGCTGCCCACGAACCCGATGGCCCGCACGGTGCCGAGGTCGCGGCGCCGTCGCCGCACGCTGGTGGCGAGCGCGTGGCCGACGGCGGCGACGGCGACCAGTGACAGGAAGGCGGCCAAGACGGGCGGCAACGACTGCACGGCCTCGAGGTTGGCGACGTCGGGGGGAGGCGAGGCGAACGCGTACACCGAGCCGCTGTCCGGCACCACGGCCTCGAGCCGGGCCGCCGCCTCGCTGGCGCTGATGCCGTCGTCGAACGTGACGATCGTCTGCTCGAACCCGTCGCTCACGGCCAGGCCGTCGATGGCGTCGGGGTGCAGGGCCACGCCGCTGTTGAACGCGTTCTCGTTGAACACCGGGAAGAGCACCTCGCCCACGACCCGAAGGCGCAGCACACCGTCGGGGCCGGTCGCCTCCACAACGTCGCCGACCTCGATCCCGAGGCGCTCCGCCGTCTTGGGCCCGATGGCTGCTTCGTCGACGACCGCCGGCATTCGGCCGGCACGGACGGTGAGCGACGGCGAGCCGTGGGCAGCCTGGACGGCGATGCCCTGCATCTGGACTCCCGCCAGCACGATCTCTCGGTGGATGAGCTGGCCGATGTCGCGCACGCCGTCGATCTTCTCGACGTCCGCGAAGCTCCCCGGCTCGACATCGGGTGCCAGCGTCCAGTTCCAGCCGTAGCGCGCGGGGGAGTCGGCCAGCCGGTCCATGCTGAGCCCGAACGTGAGCGCGGCGACCACACCGACCACGCCAAGGGTCGATCCCACCGCCGCTGACCGCACGGGCACCGCGGTGCGCCCGGCTCCGGGCTCGAGCGCCATGGCCAGCCCGAGCTGGATCGGTGCCGACGACCCGCCGTGGATGAGACGGGCCAGCACCCGCTGGTTGGTCGCCGCCGGCCCCACCGTCGTGCGGTGCGAGGTGGCGCCGCTGATGTGCCAGGCACTCCAGCCGGCCACCACGAGCAGGCTGCCGATGATGCCGGCTGCGCCCCAGCCGAGCGCCGGGAGATCGACCCGGAACCCGGGATCGGGCTCCGCTCGTCGGGCCGTGCCCACCGGCATGAGCGGCGATGCCGTCGCGCTCGCCACGAGCGCGACGACGGCACCGCCGAGGATGGGCGGGAGGGCGACCATGGCCGCGCCGGCGCTGCGCTGGACCTTGGTGAGCCCGAGAGCCCACAGCGCGGGCTGGTCGGCGCCGGCGCCCGCCATCCGACGGTGGAGGGCCTGGCCCGCCGCCACCACGGTGGCCGCCGCTGCAGTGGCCGCGAAGAGGTAGAGCCCGACGGCCATGGCGTGGGTGCCGTGCTCCACCTGTACGCGGAGGGACTGACTGGTGGTGAGCACCACCTCGTCGAACGAGATGCCCTCGATCGCCGCCCGCACGGCCTGCTCAGGGTCGGCACCGGGACGGGTGCGGACCTCGACAGATGGCCCGTAGCCGCCGGCCTGGCGGGCATAGGAGTCGAAGAAGGCGGGAGTGCCGAGGAAGGCGGTGAGCTCGGGGTCGGCGATCTCATCTGCGAGCTGGCTGATGCCCACGATCGTGACCTCGAGGGCGGGTCCGGCCGGTTCCTCGTAGTCCTCGGCCTCGAGCTGTGCGGGAGTGAACGTCGCCAGCCGGATGGTGTCACCGACGCGCAGCCCGAGGTTGTCGGCCAAGAAGCGGTTGGCGAGCACCTCGTCGGCGGCTGCGGGCGCCGGCCGGCGCCCCTCGAGCAGCTCGGGCCGGTCGATCTCGGTGAAGAGCGCAGGGTCGGGTCCAGAGAAGACGTTGAGGTCGTAGTCGCTGTCGGCCGCCGCGGCCAGGGTGAAGTACACGGGCGCCACGGCCTCGATGTCGGGGTGGCGGCGCAGCGCCCGCATGACGTCGTCATCGATGGGTGCGCTCGAGGAGTACTGCAGGCGCACGTCGGCGGAACGGGCCTCGTCGAGTCGCCGGTCGAACGCGGTGTCGGTGCGCCGTGCTCCCGCCAGCGCGGTGAGGACCACCGCGCCAGCCAGCCCGACGAAAGCGACGAGCATGACGGTGCCGCCCAGGGTCCGTCGGATCTCGGCGCGCGCCCACGCCCTCGCAGCTTCCATGGCGGACATCTCACCTCATGTAGGTGCCCAGCGACAGGGGGCAGGCACGATGGCGGAGGTGGTGGCACCCTCACCGCTAGGTTGCCGGAGGTGAGCATGAAGGATCGGATCTCGTGGTCGAACTGGGCCGGCAACCAGGTGTGCGCACCGGCGTCGATCCGCCAGCCCACCACTGAGGCGGAGCTGGTGCGCATCGTCACCGACGCCGCCCGCACGGGTCAGCGGGTGAAGTGCGTCGGCGCCGGCCACTCGTTCACGCCCATCGCCTGCACCGACGGCGTGATGGTCGACCTCAGCCACTACGGGAGGGTGCTCGCCTACGACGGGGAGGCCCGCACCGTCACCGTCGAGGCCGGGATCTCCCTGAGCACCCTCTCTGCTGAGCTCGACCGGCGCGGCCTGGCCCTCGAGAACATGGGCGACATCGGCTACCAGTCCCTCGCCGGCGCCACGGCCACGGCCACCCACGGCACCGGGTGGCACTTCGGGAACATCTCGAGCCGGATCGTCGGGCTCCGCCTCATCGCCGGCGACGGCTCCATCGTCGAGTGCTCCGCCGATCAGAACCCTGATGTCCTCGCGTCGGCCCGAGTGGGCATCGGCGCCCTCGGGATCGTGTCGACGGTGACGCTCGAAGCGGTACCGGCCTTCCGACTCCATGCCATCGAGGAGCCGATCCGCGTGGATGAGGTGCTCGACGACTTCGACGGCTTCATGTCGAGCGCCGACCACGTCGAGTTCTTCTGGGTGCCCCACACGGCGTGGGCGCTCACCAAGCGCAACGCCCGCACCCAGGAGCCCGCCGCGCCCCGCCCCAAGGCCAAGCAGCTCCTCGACGACCTGATCCTGCCCAACGTCGCCTTCGGCGCCCTCTGCCGCGTGGGCCGGCGCAAGCCGGACTGGATCCCTCGGATGGCGAAGATCCTGCCGTCGACTGGTCGGGTGGAGTACACGGATCGCAGCGACCACGTCTTCACGAGTCCCCGACTGGTGCGCTTCTACGAGATGGAATACTCGATCCCCCGGGAGGTCATCCCCGAGGCGCTGAACCGGGTGCGGCGGCTGGTGGACGAGGCCGGGATCCAGCTCAGCTTTCCCGTGGAGGTCCGGGTCGTGGCGCCGGACGACATCCCCCTGTCCACCGCGTCCGGTCGGCCCAGCGGCTACATCGCCGTCCACGTGTACAAGGGCACGCCGTACGACGCCTACTTCCAGGGCGTGGAGCGGATCATGGACAGCTACGGCGGCCGCCCTCACTGGGGCAAGATGCACTTCCAGCGAGCCGAGACGCTCGCCGAGCGGTACCCGCGCTGGGACGAGTTCCAAGCCGTTCGGCGACGGCTGGACCCCGAGGGCCGGTTCACGAACCAGTACCTCGAGCGCGTCCTCGGTCCTGTCACCACCTGACGCGGTTGCCGACGCGCGATCGGTGAGTTCTGCGCGCCCCTGACCCGGTAAATATCACGCTCAGTGGGTGCGTGACCGCGCTGAGCCATTTGGCCTAATGACCACACAAAGTGGTCACACCAACACCCCCCGTCACCCCCTCTGACCTGGGAAAACGTGGGTTGTGCGCCGCGGAGGAACACCGTATGGTCACGCTCAGTGCAGCGGTGATCAGGCAAATGGGATGTCCCCAATCTCGGGGAATCTCACCGCCAGCGGTCACCACTGGTGTGGGACCAAACAAAATCTTCTCGGAGGAAAACGACATGAACAAGCTCGGCGTCGAGTGGGGTGGCCGTGGAGTCGAGTGGGGCGGGCGTGGCCTTCAGCTTCGTGGGCTCCAGCTTCGTGGGCTTCAGCTTCGTGGGCTCCAGCTTCGTTAGGTCAGTCTCTAGATCCTGAATGAAGCCCGGGCGACAACGCCGGGGCTTCATTCGTTTTCGCCCTCTTGACCCAGCGGTCAAGATTCGGTTCCCTTGTGCCGATGACTCAGAAAGTGACGAGCCGGGATGTCTGCTGAGTCAGCCACGATTCGGCGCAGCCTCAATCCCACCCTGCGGCTGCATGCCGTAACGGCGACGATCGTCGCGGCGACGACAGCGACCTGGTTCGGGTACACCCAGCACACGGGAGTTCAGGGGGCCCCTGTCCATCTCCCGCTCTGGGCGCTCCTCGTGGCGTTCACCGTCACGGAGCTTCTGACCGTTCACATCGAATCGCGCGGCGTCGCCTACGCCCTGACGTTCTCCGAGGTGGCGACGATTGCGAGCTTGGCCTTTGCTGACCCGGCGTCCCTCGTCGCTGCGCGGCTCATCAGCGGAGTTGTCGTGCTCGGGGTCGTCCGTCGTCAGTCCCTCAACAAGCTGTCCTTCAACCTGGCTCTCTTCGCCATGGAGGCCGTTGCGGCGGCATCGACGCTCGCTCTGCTCCTCGGGGACTCGACACCGGTGGAGGTGCGTGGTTGGCCGGCCGTCTTCCTGGCGCTCCTGACCTCTGTCGTCCTCTCGACCGGCGCAGTTACGTTCGCCATCACCGTCTTCAGCGGATGGCCCGGGCGCGAGGTGGTGGCCCGAGTTCTCGCGTTCGGGAGCGTGTTCTGCCTTGCGAACACCGCTACTGGCATCGCGCTGGTCACCTCAGTGTGGGACAGGAGCTACGCAGGTCTCCTCGTCGTCGCCGTCATCGCAGCGCTGTTTCTCTTGTATCGGTCGTACATGGGGCTGACGGAGCGCCACCAGAGCCTGGAGACTCTGCATGACTTCACTCGGGGGCTTGGGGGGTCGCTGGAGATCCAGGAGCTGGAGCGGGCTGTCGTGGAGGGTGCCCGGACCATCCTGCGCGGCGAGCAGGCGGCCCTGTTGCTGCCACCTATCCGGGATGGGGCGCCTGCCACCCGGGTGTTCGCCCAGGGCGAGGTGACGGCCCGGAGCAACATCTCGCCCATCGAGCTGGCAGCGGACCTCGCCATCTTGCTGCCGACCGGCGAATCTCGGCTCTTCGAGCCGGGCCAGCCGCTGCCCGGCTGGCTGGCGGAGATCGGCGTGAAGGACGCTGCCATCGTGCCCCTAGCGACCGACGGGATCGCCACGGGGGCCCTGATCGTGGCCAACCGGCTGACGGAGGTCAGCGACTTCGTCGAGGACGACCTACGGGTGTTCGAGACGTTGGCCAACCACGCCGGAGTGGCGCTCGAGAACGGTCGCCTCGTCGCCCACTTGCAGCACGAGGCGAAGGAGCAGGCCTACCTGGCCCTGCACGACTCCGTCACCGGGCTCCCCAACCGGGCCGCTCTGCAGGACCAGCTCGAGCGAGCCATCCAACGAGCCAAGGCCACCGAGGTGGGCGTGGCGCTCATCTTCATCGACCTCGAGACGTTCAAGGAGGTCAACGACACGCTCGGCATGGCCACCGGCGATCGCCTGCTCCTCGAGGTCCGCCAGCGCGTCGAGGCGATCCTGCCCGCCGCCGCCAGCTTGGCCCGCTTCACCGGCGACCAGTTCGCGGTGCTGGTGACCGGTGTGGCCGACGTCGACGACCTCACCGGGCTGGCCGAATCGATCCACGCGGAGTTCGACTCCCCCTTCACCGCTGACGCCGTGTCGCTCGTGCTTGGCGCAAGCCTCGGGATCGCTCTGTACCCCGACCATGCGTCGAGCGGCGACCTGCTCCTGCAGCGAGCCGATGCCGCCACCTACATGGCGCGGCTCGAAGGGTCGGGCATCGAGGTCTACGCCGCCGACACCGATCCCTACGCACCTCGCCGCTTGGCCCTCGCCGCCGAGCTGCGAGAGGCCATCGAGCGTGACGAGGTGGACGTCTACGTGCAGCCCAAGGTCTCGCTGGCCGACGGCGTGGTGGTGGGCGCCGAAGCCCTCGTGCGCTGGACCCACCCCCGACTCGGCCCGCTCCGCCCCGACCAGTTCATCCCCGCGGCAGAGCACACCGGCGTGATCCGAGCGCTCACCGCCTACGTCGTCCGCGAGAGCCTCGCCCAGTGCCGCGCCTGGCGCGACGCCGGGCTCGACCTCACGATCGCGGTGAACCTGTCAGCTCGCAACCTCTTCGACAGCCACCTCGTGGACGACATCGGCGACGCCATCGAGCGCTCCGGCGTGCCGGCCTCGTCGCTCACCCTCGAGCTGACGGAGTCCACCGTCATGGGCGGCTCGAAGCGATCCCTCGCCGTGCTGGAGGGCCTGCAGCACCTCGGGGTGGGCTTGTCGGTGGACGACTTCGGCACGGGCTACTCCTCGCTGTCTCATCTCCGTCAGCTGCCCGTCACCGAGCTCAAGGTCGACAAGTCGTTCGTGTCCACGATGACCTCCACCGAGCACGATGCGGTCATCGTCCGGGCGCTCATCGACCTCGGCCACAGCCTTGGCTTGCACACGGTGGCCGAAGGCGTGGAGAGCACCGAGGCGTGGGACATGCTGCGCGACTATGGCTGCGACGACGCGCAGGGATACCTGCTCAGCCGCCCCCTGCCGGCCGCTCAGTTCGTGGCCTGGCTCGGCCGCCAACAGGTGCGGCGGATCGACCACGGCGACGACGTCATCCCGTTCACCCGTGAGCGGCGCGCCGCGTCCGACGACGCGTCGCGCTAGACGAGCGGCCAGGGGTAGCGGCGGCCTGTCTCGTCGATCGGGAAGACCCCGGCGTCGACGAGCGCTCGGGCGCGGGTGAGGACGGCATCGCGCTCGAAGGTGTCGAGCAGCTTGGCGAGGGGATCGGGCAACCCGTCCTCGGCGAGGGCGGCTGCGTCGCCGAGGAGCCGGTCGGGGATCGGCTGGCCGCCGAACTCCCAGATCACCGTGCGGAGCTTGAACTCGTGGTGGAACATCAAGCCGTGGTCGATGCCACGGATGTGGCCGTCGAGCCCGAGGAGGACGTGCCCGCTCTTGCGGTCGGTGTTGTTGCCGATGAGATCGAGCGCGCACATGGCTTGGAGGGCGGGGTGGTGCACCTCGTCTTCGTAGAGCGTGAAGTAGTGCTGCTCGAAGTCAGCGTCGACGAAGGCCTGGAGCGACCCGAGCCCGAGCGGGCCTTCGCGCAGGATCGTGCGGGGGACCAGGTCCCATCCCAGCGCTTCGGACAGCTCGTAGGCGGCCACCTCGCGGTGGTCGAGGCCCGACGGGAAGTCCCACAGCGGTCGTTCGCCCCGGCGAGGCTTGTAGATGGCCCGGTCGGCCTCCTCACCGCAGCGCACCTCGCACAGGTAGGTGGCGTTCGAGCTCCACGGCATGCGTCCGAGCACCGCGACCTCACCGTGCTCCAGCAGGGCTCCAGCGGCTGCGTCCTCCGTCATGGCCGGGCGCCCATCAGTTCATCTTGGGGCAGGCATGGCCGTCCGGGTTGACGGGCAGGCCGCAGAACCGGCACGGAGGCCGCCCGGACGCCACCAGCTGGCGGCTGTGCTGCACGAAGGCCGACACCTGGGCTCGGGTGAGGCGCACCTTCACAGACGCGCCTGCCGCATCGAGGTCGTCGTCGTCGTCGGGATCATCGGGATCGTCGGGGTCCTCGCCGTCGAGCTCGGTGAGCTCCTCCAGCACGACCACGATCCGATCCGAGGGCTCGTCGTAGGCCACACCGATGGCCCCGACCGTCCAGATCTCCACGGCGGGCTCGGTGAGGCCCAGATCGCTCACGGCGACGCCGTAGGGCGCCGGTTCCAGGTCGTCGAGCAGGCCGTCGAAGTACTCCGCCAGCGCCGCCACCTGCTGCTTCTCGCAGCGCAGCGTCACGAGCAGCTGGTCCTCCCGCACCTGCAGGTAGAACACGCGCTGGCCAACCGGACCGACGGTGCCAGCCGTGAAGACATCCGGGTCGGGCAGGTCGAACGAGCTGCTCACGACGGCACCAGGGCCCGCAGGTCGCCGGTCGAGTTCACGGCCAGGACGATCGGGCCGTCGGCGCTGTACAGCACGGCCGACACCGAGCACGGTGACACCACGATTCGCTGGAACAGGTCGAGGTGCGTCCCCATCGCGTGCGCCACGGCTGCCTTGATCGGATCGGCGTGGGACACGGCGACGACCGTCTGGCCCGGATGGTCGACCCGGAGCTTGTCGATCGCTGAGGTGACCCTCGCCTGCATCTCCGTGAAGGACTCCCCGCCTGGGAAGCGGAACCCGCTCGGGTTGCGCTGCACGGTCCGCCACTCGGGAAGCTTGGCCAGCTTCTTCAGCTCAGCGCCGGTCCACTCGCCGAACTCGCACTCGAGCAGCCCCTTCGCCCGCTGCACGCGCAAGCCGAGGGCAGCGGCGATCGGCGCGGCCGTCTCCCGCGTCCGCTCGAGGGGCGACGCGTAGACCGCCGCGATCCTCCGGTCGTCGGTCTGCAGCGCCGCGATCCGCTGCGCCACCTCCTCGGCCTGCTGGCGGCCCTTGTCGGCGAGGTGCAGGCCCGGGGCGCGCCCCGGCAGCACCTTGCCGGTCGTCGGCGTCTGCCCGTGACGGACGAGCAGCACGAGCGTGGGCGGCGGGGAAGGGGTCGCGCGGGCCATGGTCGGCAGCCAACCTATCTTTCGATGTCGTGGGATCCGACCGGCCAGGCCAGCTCGTGCAGCTCGAGGCCGAGGTGATCGCCTGCCGGGCGTGCCCGCGCCTGGTGGCCTGGCGGGAGCAGGTGGCCCTCGAGCGGCGGGCTGCCTTTCGCGACGAGGACTACTGGGGCAAGCCCGTGCCCGGCTTCGGGGACCCGGCCGCCCGCCTGGCCGTGATCGGCCTGGCACCGGCCGCCCACGGCGCCAACCGAACGGGCCGGATGTTCACCGGCGACCGCAGTGGCGACTTCCTCTACGCCGCCCTGCACCGCACCGGCTTCGCCAACCAACCCACGAGCACTGGGCGCGACGACGGCCTGCGGCTGCACGATGCCTGGATCACGGCACCGGTGCGCTGCGCGCCCCCGGCCAACAAGCCGACCGTGGCGGAGCGCGATGCGTGCCGGCCGTTCCTCGAGCGCGAGCTGGAGCTCGTCGATCCCACGGTGGTGCTCGCGCTGGGGGGCTTCGGCTACCAGGTGGTCTGCGGGATCCTCGGCGTGACGGGGCGGCCGCCCTTCGCCCACGGCGTCGAGGTGGCCCTCCCCGATGGCCGCTGGCTCCTGGCCAGCTACCACGTGAGCCAGCAGAACACCTTCACCGGTCGCCTCACCGAACCGATGCTCGATGCCGTCCTCCTCCGGGCTCGGGCCCTGATCACCTGACGCCGCCTTCCCCGTTCTGTGCACGCCCACGTCCGCAGGGCGGATGTCGGCGTGCACAGAACGAGGGGTTCGTTCGGGTCAGCGCAGGAGAGCGTTGAGCTCGCCGGCGGCGTAGAGCACCGCGGTGCAGCCGAGGAACGAGGCCACGGTGATCCGCAGGCGCCGATCCGTGGCGCGGATCGTGAGGGCGGCGCCCAAGCGAGCACCGGGGATCACGCCGACGATGAGGGCGAGCGCCACGCGCCAGTCCACATGGCCCTGCAGGGCGTGCGTGAGGGTGCCGGGCACGGCAAAGGCGCCGACGCACACCAGCGAGGTCGCGATGGCGGCCTTCACCTCGATGCCCGCCAGCTGCACGAAGGCGGGGACCATGATGACGCCGCCACCGATGCCGAGAAGACCGGACAGCAGTCCGGAGACGGCGCCGATGGCGGTGTAGCGCGGGAGGAGCGCCCGGTCGTCGGGCACGCGACTCGGCGCCGGGCCGTGGGGCGCCTCCGGTGCGTCGGTCTCGGCGAGGGGTTCGTCGGCCGGGAGCGGGGGACCCATGCTCCCCATCCGGTAGGACGACAGCCCGAGCAGCCCCGCGGTGATGAGCTGCAGGAGGTGCCCATCGCCGGGCACGTGCTCCGAAGCGATGCTGCCGACGACGGCGGCGACGAGGCCGGTGGGGACCGTGGCGACCACGGCCGGCCAGCGGATCAGCCCCTCTCGCACGTAGCGCACGGCGCCGCTGGCCGCGCCCGGGATGATCACCGGCAAGGCGGTGCCGATGACGGCGAGGGGCGCCAGGCCGAGCAGGCGCATCCCCGGCTGCGAGATGACGCCGCCACCTACGCCGAAGAGGCCCGACAGCACGCCGGTGGCCACGCCGAGCACCACGGTGAGCGCATCACGGAACAGCCCGACGTCCATCGGGGGAGGTCTACTGCACGACGACGGCTGCCCCCGTCTGTGCGGCCCCCTTCCGTCTCCGGTGTGACCACGAGCAAATGGCCCGATCGGACCATTCACAGGTTGACAGCCCGGCGCGACGCTCGACGCATGAACCGCCGCCGCCTCCAGGTGCTCGAGGACTACGAGGTCACCGGCCTGCCGATCGTGTCCGCCGCGGGGCTCACCTACGTGCGCTGGATCGAGCAGGCCACGCTGCCCTATGCGGCGACCCGGCTGCCCGTCGGTCGCGGCACCGGCCTGGCCGAGGCGCTGCACCGAGCGGCCACCGCGAACACGGCGGGCTGACCGCCGCTTCGTCTGTGCGGCGGCTGCCCGCGACGAGGGTCGACGTGGGCTACTTGGCCTTGGCCGGGTTGCGGGGGAAGTCGACCGCCGTGGCGGGCCAGCGATCGCGGCTCTTCTGGGCCAGCTTGTTCATGAGGGCGATGGCGCCGGGGTCCTCGTCGCCCGGGCGGGCGATGATCGAGCCGTCGGCGATCATGCGGCTGATGATCTCGCGGCCGAGGTCGGTGCGGACGATGGTGAGCGTCCAGTCGTTGTCCTTGCCGATGCCGCCGGTGGAGATGTCGGCGTGCTCGGCCGCGAAGTCGGGGCAGTGGATGCAGCCTTCGCGGGTCCAGGCGTGGCACTCCTTGAGGTTGATCTCGTGGTAGCTGCCGTCGCGCATCCAGATCTGGAACACGCCCTTGATGTTCATCTTCGTCATCTCGGACTTGGCCAGGCCGTACTTCGTCCAGAAGAGCTCGTCGAAGATCGAGTCGTCGAAGGTCTTGGAGCAGAGCAGGCCGATGTTGAAGACGATGGGCTTGCCGATCTTGCCGATCTTTCGGCTCCACATCACCGGCGGCACCGAGCTCTGGCAGCTCATGCCCACCAGCGCCAGCTTGGAGAACCCCCGCTCCAAGGCTTCGTCGAGGGCCAGGGTGTTGGCGGAGTACGTGTAGCGGGAGCCGGCGCCCTGCAGCACCTCGTCCTTGGTGGCGGCCACCCCGGGGCGGGCCTTCCAGCCGTCCTCGCCGGTGCCCTCCACGAAGGAGGTGAGGGCAGCGTCGATGTAGCCCTTGTCGAGGGCCCAGATGAGCAGCGCCGACACGAGACCACCGTCCTGGCCCATCTGGTGGACCATGTCGTCGCTGGCGCGGGTGAGCAGCACGTCCTGGTAGATGCCGGCCGCCTCTTCGGGCTTGCGGACGCGGGCGAAGAGGTGCTCGTCAGCGGATGGCTCCCAGGCCCGGAACCGCGGGCAGGCGCGGGTGCACGAGGTGCAGCCCTTCTGACCGTGGATGCAGTCGTCGAGACCCAGCTCCTCCTCGAGGTGGAAGGGCTTGTAGGCGCCCGGCGCGTGCTCGTAGCCGATGACGTCGTGCGGGCAGGCGATCACGCAGCCCGCGCAGCCGGTGCAGAGCCCCGAGGTGATCACCTCGTCGTAGAGCTCCTTCCACTGGAGCTGCCAGCGTTCCTTGTTGCCGGCGGACAGCGCGTACGGAGCTCCCTGGTCGGCCTCGGTCACGG
>JBKJIL010000295.1:0-13501 GCA_046598435.1 Acidimicrobiales bacterium | reverse complement strand
GCGGGGGCGATAGCGTCTGCGCCCATGCCTGCCGCACCCGCCATCGAGATCGAGCCCACCGCCACCTTCGAGGTCACCATCGCTACGACCAAGGGCGACATCGTCATGGCCCTTGATGCGGCCCTCGCCCCCACCACCGTGAACCACTTCATCGTGAACGCGCGGAACGGCTTCTACGACGGCCTCACCTTCCACCGCGTGGTGCCCGGCTTCGTGATCCAGGGTGGGGATCCCGAGGGCAGCGGTCGGGGCGGTCCCGGGTACAAGTTTGCTGATGAGCCGGTGCAGGGCAGCTACACCCTCGGGGCGGTGGCCATGGCCAATGCAGGGCCGGACACCAACGGCTCGCAGTTCTTCATCTGCATCGAGGACTGCCAGGACAAGCTGCAGCCGCTCTACAACCTGTTCGGCTACGTGACCTCGGGCGTCGAGATCGCGCAGGCCATCGCCGTCGGCGACCGCATGCGAAGCGTGACGGTCGTCGAGCAGCCCACCGGCTGAGCCACACCCTCAGCGATTGGTGTAGCTCGGGGGTCGCTTCTCCAAGAAGGCGGCCATGGCCTCGCGCATGTCGTCGGTGAACGACGACAGGATCTGCGTGCGGTTCTCCAGGTCGATCCCGGCCTCGAGGCTCCCGACCTCGAGCTGGCTCCATGCCACCTCCTTGGTCATCCGCACCCCCCACGGGCTGTTGGCCGCGATCAGGGCGGCCGTCTCCAGCGCGGCGTCGAGCACCGTGCCGTCGGGAACCACCCGAGCGACCAGCCCGATGCGATCGGCTTCGGCGCTGTCGATGACGCGACCGGTCAGCATCAGCTCCCAGGCCCTCGACGCGCCGATGAGGCGTGGCAGCAGCCAGCTCACCCCGATGTCGCACCCCGACAGGCCGATGCGCACGAAGGCCACGTTGAAGCGCGCCGACTCGGCCGCGATGCGGATGTCGGAGCCGAGGGCGAGCGCCAGCCCGCCCCCGGCAGCGGCACCGTTGACCGCCGCGATCACCGGTTGGTGGAGGCCGCGGAGCCGCGGGATCAGCGAGGCGATGTGCTGCTGGGTGGCGAAGCCGGCGCCCACCGGTCCGCGGCCCTCGGCGTCGGGCGCCGTGCCGTAGCCGGCCAGGTCGAGCCCGGCGCAGAAGCCGCGCCCGGCGCCCGTCAGCACGATGGCTCGGCAGGTTCGGTCGGCGCCGACCTCGCCCAGCGCGGCATGGAGGTCGGTGACGAGACCGACGTCCATGGCGTTCAGCTTCTCCGGGCGGTTGAGGGTGAGCAGGGCCACGCCGTCGGCGGGCCGTTCGATGAGAACAGTCGACATGCGGCGAGCATCGCGCACCACCTACGGTCCACCGACAATGGCCGTGCTGGAGGTACCTGAGGAGCTGAACCTGGCTGCCGCCCACGAGGCGATCGCGGCCGTCATCCCAGATCGGGAGTGCATCGTGTGGCGCGACCGCCGGCTCACCTGGGCCCAGGTCACCGATCGCAGCCGGCGCGTCGCCGACCTGCTGGCCTCCCACGGCTTGGGGGCCCACCGCGCCCTTGCCGAGTGCCAGCCGTGGGAATCGCCCCACGATCACGTGGCCCTGTACCTCCACAACGGCAACGAGTACCTCGAGGCGCTGCTCGGGGCAGCCAAGGCGCGCTGCGTGGGCGTGAACATCAACTACCGCTACGTGGCCGAGGAGCTCGAGTACGTCCTGGCCGACAGCGCGGCCACTGCGATCGTGTACCACGCGGCCTTCGCCCCCACCCTCGCCGAGGTGCTGCCGCAGCTCCCCCACCTGACGCTCCTGGTACAGGTCGACGACGGGTCGGGCACGGCGCTCCTGCCCGGCGCCGTGGCCTACGAGGACGCCCTGGCCGCCGCCAGCCCCGCGGCCCCGCGCGATCTGTCACCCGACGATCTCTACATCCTCTACACCGGCGGCACCACGGGCATGCCCAAGGGCGTCCTGTGGCGCCAGGCCGACTTCTTGGCGGCCTGCCTCGGCATCGCCCAGACCACCGACGAGCTCGTGGAGGCGGCCCGGGCGGGCTCGCTGCGGGCCCTGCCGGCACCCCCGTTCATGCACGGTGCCGCCCACTGGAACGCGCTGAGCGCGTGGCTCACCGGGGGGACCGTCGTCATCCAGGACGATCCGCTGCGGCTCGACGCGGCCGACATCCTCGACACGGTGGCACGGGAGCACGTCACCTCGCTGCTGATCGTCGGTGACGCCTTCGCCCGACCGCTCGTGGATGCGCTACGGCAGGGCGACCATGACGTGGACGGCCTGCGCTTCCTCCTCACCGGGGGTGCGGTGCTGTCGGCATCCGTGAAGGAGGACCTCATCGAGCTGGTCCCCCACCTGCACATCGTCGACGTGCTGGGCTCCTCCGAGACCGGCCGCCAGGGGGTCCAGCGCTCGGATAGGGGCCGCGGCGCGTCGACAGGCACCTTCGATCGCTCCCCCACCGCCGTCGTGCTCTCCGAGGACCTCACCCGGCGTCTGGCCCACGGCGACGACGAGCTCGGGTGGCTGGCCCAGACCGGGCGGGTGCCGCTGGGGTACCTGGGCGACCCCGACAAGACGGCCCGCACCTTCCCCACCGTCGACGGCGTGCGCCATGCGGTGGCCGGCGATCGGGCCCGGATCCTGCCCGACGGCGGCATCGAGCTCCACGGCCGCGACTCCGTCACCATCAACACCGGTGGCGAGAAGGTGTTCGCCGAGGAGGTCGAACAGGCCCTCAAGCGCCACCCGGCCGTGTTCGACGCCGTCGTGGTGGGCCGGCCGAGCGAGCGCTGGGGCCAGGAGGTGGTGGGTGTGGTGCAGCTGCGGCCCGAGGCCGACGACCCCTCGGACGACGAGCTGCGGGCGGCCGCCGAGCCCCACCTGGCCCGCTACAAGCTCCCGAAGTCGTTCGTCCGGGTGCCCCAGATCGAGCGGAGCCCGAGCGGCAAGCCCGACTACCGCTGGGCCGTCGCCGCCGCCACCAGCTCCTGACGCGCCCGATCGAGTTGGTGGCGCAGCGGATGCACTCCTAGCGTCGATCCCCCATGGCGCGGCGCACGATCACCCTCCCGTTCGCCATCGACCTGCGCCGCTCGCTTCGAGTCCTGCGGCTCGGCAAGCACGACCCGAGCGTCGACCTCAGCGAGGCGGGCCTGGCCGTCGCCATGCACACGCCATCGGGCTCCGCCGCCCTCCGCGCGACCTTCCACGGCGACCGCGTGGAGGCGGAGGCGTGGGGCGATGGTGCCGAATGGGCCCTCGAGCAAGCGCCGGGGATGCTGGGGTGCCTCGACGACCGTGCCGGGTTCGACCCGGTGGACCCGATCGTGCGTCGCCTCCATCGGGAGGCAGACGGGCTGCGACTGCCCCGCACCGGACGCGTCCTCGATGCCCTCATCCCGGCGGTGCTCAGCCAGCGGGTGACCGGCTTCGAGGCCAAGCGCTCGTACCGTCAGCTCGTCGAGCGCTGGGGCGAGCCGGCACCGGGACCGACGGGCCTGCTCCTGTCACCCAGGCCCGAGGTGATCGCGGAGCTCGGGTACTACGACCTGCACGTCGTAGGGGTGGAGAAGAAGCGCGCCGACGCGCTGCGCCGGGTCTGCGCCCACGCCACGCGCCTCGAGCTGGTGGGCGTCACCGCTCCCGCCGAGCTCCGTGGCCGCCTCGAGGCCATCGCCGGCGTGGGCGAGTGGACCTCGGCAGAGGTGGCGCGCGTGGCCCTGGGCGACGCCGACGCCGTCAGCGTGGGCGACTTCCACCTCAAGCACCTCGTGTCCTGGGCGTTGGCCGCGGAGCCCCGCGGCACCGACGAGCGCATGCTCGAGCTGCTTGAGCCCTTCATGGGCCACCGAGGACGCGTCTGCACCTTGCTGGAGTCCTCCGGGCTGTCGGCCCCCAAGTACGGCCCCCGCCAGCCGATCCAGCCCATCGCCGAGCGCTGAGCTCGTCAGCAGATCCAACACCTTCGCCGCCGCGGCGGTGATCCGCTGGGTCAGTCGTCCTTGAGGGCCACCGCGTTGGGCGTGACGTGCATGGCCGGTTCGTAGGCCGCCCGCTCCACATCGCGCCGCTCGCCACCGAGCGAGCTCCGGAGCTGGTCCCGACAGGTGGGGCACGGTCCATAGAACCGCTCGTCGACGGAGCTCTTGCAGCGCGGGCAGTCGAACGGCATGCGGCCCAGGATCGCGCGCCACGGGTAGGTTCGCGCGCCATGCCTGCCGCGCCCCCTGCCACCGCCTCTCGGTGGCGCGACCACTGGCCGGCCGCCGTCCTGGCCCTGGCCGCCTCCCTCGTGGCGCTCTGGGCCCGGCATGCGCTGTTTCCCGCCCTGTCCTGGAACCGCGACGAGCCCGTGTACCTGTGGCACGTCGGGGCACTCCGAGCCGGGCACCTCACGCCCACCGACGGCGGGTTCCCGGAGCTGTTCCGGCCCTGGCTGTCAGCGCGGGGCGACGGTGTGGTGTTCACGCAGTACACGCTCGGCTGGCCACTCGTGCTGCTCGCCTTCGCAGTCGTCACGGGATCAGCGGGCAACGCGCTCCTGGTCGGCGCCGCCATGGCCGTGGTCGGCACCTACGCCTTGGGCGTCGAGCTGTGGCGGGATCGACGGGTCGCCACCGTGGCCGCGGCGCTGATGGTGGCCTCGCCCATCCTGGCCATCCAAGGCGGCGTGTACCTGAGCTACCTGTTCACCCTCGGGCTCGGGCTCCTCTTCGGCACCCTCCTGCTGTCCGGCATCCGTCTGGGTCGATGGGGACACCTGGCGGCCGCCGGCGCGCTCCTGGGGTGGATCTTCCTCACCCGGCCCTACGACGCGGTGCTCTGGGGCGCGGCCTTCGCGGGATACGCCGCGTACCGCGACCGCCAGCGCTGGAAGGCCCTCGTGCCGGCGTTCGCCCTCACGGGCATCGCCGCCGTGCCCTTCGTGGTCGGCGCGCTCGTCTACAACCGCCACGTGACGGGCGGGTGGCTCGAGTTCCCGATCACGGCGGCCGACCCGATGGACACCTTCGGGTTCGGGCCGAAGCGCCTCATGCCCACCTTCGAGACCGTCGACTACACGCTGGGCAAGGCCCTCAAGGGCACCGCCAAGAACGGCTTCGTACTCCCCTGGTTCCTCGTCGGCAGCTACGTGGGCCTGGCCGCCGCCGCCGTGGGCCTGTGGCAGCGCCGGCGCGAAGCGCCCACCCTCGCGCTCGTGCTCATCAGCGCCGTGTTCCCGGTGGGCTACTTCGTGTTCTGGGGCACCCACCTGTCGTCGCTGGCGGCCCGCATCAGCGGCCCGATCTACCTGATCCCGCTGTACGCGCCGCTGTGCCTGCTCATCGCCTCGGTGCTCGTGGGCTGGTGGTCGACGCGCCGACGATGGGCGGTCGCGCTGGCCGCTGCGCTGGCCACCGCCACGGTGCCGGTCGCCGTGAGCCGCTTCGACGTCAACCACGACGTGAGCGTGGCGCAGGAGCCCTGGCGCTCCAGCGTCGAGGACGTCGACGGTCGGGCCCTGGTGTTCGTCGCCGACACGGCGCCCTATCTGCTCTACCTGAACCCCTTCTCGGCCAACGGTCCCGAGCTCGACGACCGCCTCCTGTACGCCGCGGACGGCAGTCCCTCGATGCTCGATCTCATCGCGTCCATGCCGGACCGCACCCCCTACCTGCAGCGGGCGTCGGTGCCGTCGCAGGAGCTCGGACCCAGGGAGGACCCGTATGACCTCCAGGTGCGGCTCGTCCCGATCGAGGTCCGCCGCGCCGCCACGCTCAGCCTCGACCTCACCATCGACCCGCCCGCGGCCACGTCGTTCGTGTCGATCCGGGTGCAGGTCGGGGCCAGCGACACGACGCGAGTGATCCCGGCGTCGGCCCCCGGGCCCCTCACGCACCAGGTCGAGGTCAGCGCATCGACCCAGCGGGCGGGGGCGCTGCTCGTCGACGAGCGCGGCGCCATCCGCGTGACGGTCGGCTACGGCGACTCCGACGACGAGGCCGCCCGCTCGCCTCGAGTCCGCCACGAGATCCAGTACCGCGTCGTGGATGGCGCCATCGAAGCGCTGCTGCCGTCCACGGAGCGCCGCAACGAAGCCGTGGGGTCGAGCCGGCAGTGGCGTCACGCCCTCGGGCTCAGCGAGCTCCAGCTCGTGGTGCGCTAGCCGCCGACGTCCGAGGGTCGGCGTACACGCGAGAGGGCCTCAACGAGGAGGTCGGCGGCCAGGATGGCCAGCGCCAGCCAGGCCAGCGTGGGGCGCTGGTCGAGACGGCTGACGACGAGGGCCGCCGGGGCGACCGCCACCACGAGCAGGCGGGCGCGAGGCACCAGGCCCACCGCCAGGGTGGCCGCCCCGCCGAGCACGGCGGTGGCGGGCGTGGCGACGAGGGCCGTCCCCACGCCGAGCGCCACGGCAGCGGCCAGGACCCGGCCAGCCGCCGGTCGGTCGGCGTCAGGTGCCCACCGCAGGCTCGGTGCGCTGCCCGAGGTGGCGTCATGCGAGCGGCCCCCGCGGCGACCAGTTCGCCACAGGAGCAGCACGACGAGCAGCAGGGTGAGCCCGCTGCCGGCCAGGCCCAGCCACACCAGGCGCTGGGGCCCCCACCGCAGCTCGATCGAGAGCGGGCCGGCGCGGTCGGGGGTGACGAGCCAGCCGTTGGCGTAGCCGTCGACCAGGTGGCGCTCTCCCACCTCGGCACCGTCGACGTGCGCCGCCCAGCCGTCGCTCTCGCTCTGGCCCAGCACGAGCCAGAACGGCTCCCCGTCCTGCTTCACCGACAGATCGAGGCGGCTGGCCGACTCGTCGACGATCGTGACGCGCTCCGCAGCGGAGCGGGGCGTGCCCCGGGGCTCGACGGGGATCGGGTTCCCGTCGGGTCCCGACGACAGCACCAGGCGGTCGAGATCCACGCCGGTGCGGGAGCCAGGGGCGGCGGTGACCACGTGCCTGCCTGGGCCCCACAGCAGCGACCCGCAGCCCTCGAGCCGGAGGGTGTCGCCTGATCCCACGAGGCGCACCGACACCGGCGTGTCGTCAGCGACCAGGAGGTCGTCCCGGCAGAGTGTCGCGTCCTCTTCTGAGCCCGAGGCGGAGCCGGCCCGGTCGGTCACCCGGGCCGTGCCGGTGAGGGCGAAGGTCCGGGTGGAGGGCACCTCCACGATGCGATCGAGGCGTGCTTCGTCGTCCCGACGTCCCGGCTCGGGCACCTCGAAGCGCAGGCGCGTGAGCACGATGTCGAGGCTGTGACCGCGATCGGCGGCACCCACCCGTCGCAGCAGGTCGACGGGAGGTCGCACCCGCTCGGCCACCACCAGCTCGCCGAGGCGCACCTCCGCCAGCCCCACCGGTGTGGCGTCGCCGCCCGAGGGTGAGGGTGGGCTGGTGGCCAGCACCTCGACCCGCACCCGGCTCACGGCGCGGCGGGCAAAGGTCACGGCCTGGCCGTCCGGCTCGAACGAGTCCGGTCCCAGCGAGACGACCACGGGCGCGTCGTCGTCGATGGTGACCGCCACCTGGGCGAGGGACCGCCCGCCTGGCGGCACGGTCGGCTGCACGAGGCGGATCTCGTCGGCCCGCACCGCGCCCGCAGGGACGATGGTGAGCGTCTGGCCCCGGGGGTCGGGCCCGCCCACCCGCCATGCCGTGTCGACATCGCCGTCGACGGCGTGGGCCGCTCGGTCCTCCGGGCGCTCCGGGCCTCCACCACCCGTCGCCTCGACCCGGCCGCCGACCTGCTCCACCACGGTGCGGCTGTCGTCGCCCGACCCCGGGAAGGGGTCGAGCCGGAAGTCGTAGTCGGTGGGATCGGGAGCGGTCTGGCCCGCCTCTTCCGTCGGACCTCGCGTGTCGCGCAGCGAGTAGAACCAGGTCTGGATGCGCCGGCGGTTCGAGTCGGTCACCACGAGATGGGCACCGGCGTCGAGGGCCACCTGGAGGGTGACGTCGTCGAGCGCGGTCGCCTCCAGCACCAGCGCCTGCCCGTCGAGCAGACCGGCCGCCGCCGCGTCGACCAGGCCGTCGCCGTCTCCCGCCACCAGCACCGCCCCGCCGACAGGGGCCGTGCGCACGATGGGCTGGGGGTCGGTGACGTCGAACAAGGCCACCGAAGGGAGCGTCGGGTCGGTGCCATCGCCGCCGGGCGGCCCGAAGCCGACGGGGGCATCGAGCCCCTTCGGCACCGGCCGCAGGCTCCGCCACACGCCGTCGATGGCGGGCGTGTCGAAGCGTCCGGCCCGCTCCAGGTCGGCGCGCAGCGACACCGTGCCCACCGCCAGCAGCCGCGCCAGCGGCGGGAGCGAGGCCGCCTCGAAGGTGCCCTGTTGCAGCCGCCGGTCGAGGGCGTCCAGCAGGTTCACCGAGGCAGGCGTACCGGCGGGGAGCACCTCACGGGCGAGGTAGGGGCGATCGGTGAGCCCCGGGGTGATCGGGTCGACGGTCGTCCCCCAGCGGTAGGCGGCAAAGCTCGATCCCGGCAGCTCGAGCACCCGCGTCTGGTGATCGCCACCGTCGATGGCGCGCACGGCGTCTCGCCAGTAGCTCGGCACCTCCTCGGGTCGCTCCATGCCCTCAGTGAGGTAGCCGTGCTGCCACACGGGCAGGAGGCCGCCCACGGCCAGCGCCGCCACCGAGGCACCCGCCACTCGCCGCCACGTGCCGGCGGAGATAGCCCCCACGGCGGCCGCCAGCAGGCCCGCCCAGCCGAGCACGATCAGGGGCACCGCCCGCGGGCTGTTCCGGAAGGCCAGGCCGAAGGACGTGTCGGTCGTGACGGTGCGCCACAGCGAGCCGAAGGGCGAAGGGTCGCCGTAGGGCCAGGCGCCGACGGCCACCACGGTGCCCACGATGACGAGCAGCGCGAAGTAGCTCCGGTACCTCCAGCGCAGGAGCGCGGCAGCACACAGGCCCACGATGGGAACGGCATAGCTCAGGGCGACGACGACGCTGCTGCTGGCATAGTCCGAGGCCTGGTCGAGGGAGTACCCGGTGCGGTCGCGTCCGTAGAAGAACCAGTTGCCCAGGCCGCGCAGCACGTCGCCCGGCGTGGACACCTCGGCCACCGTGCCCACGTTCTCCGTGAGCTGGAGCACCGGCAGGCCGTGGGCCCCTTGCAGGCGGAGGCCCACCAGCCACCACAGCGAGATGCCGGTGCCCAGGGCGCCGATCCGGAGCGCGCCGGCGAGCACCCGGGCGCGCCCGGCGGGATCGCGTACCAGCTCCATCAGCACCCAGAGCACCGGAGCGAGCCCGACGAACACGAGGGAGGACGCGTTGATCCCACCGGTGGCGAGGAGCACCACCGCCACGAGCGCCGGGGCCCGCCAGCTCGAGGTGCGGGTGGACCGCATCGTCAGCCCCACCAACCAGGGCAGCGCCGCCCACGGCAGCAGGAGCACGGAGATCCGCGCCGTGAAGGCCAGCTGGTACGGCGTCAGCATGTAGACGAGCGCACCAGCCAGCGCGCCCAGGCGTCCTGTGCCGAGCTGGCCGAAAAGCCACCGGGCCCCGAGGACCGCCATCAGCGAGATCGTGCCCAGCCACAACCGCTGTGCGACCCAGTCGGGCACGCCCAGGGTGTCGAACAGCCAGAACCACGGGCCGGTCGGGAACAGGTACCCGAGGTTCTGGTGGGGCACGCCGCCCGCGCCGAGATGCGGGTCCCAGAGGTCGATGGCGCGCGCCAGGAAGCGGCCGGGGTCGAGGTAGAGGTCCTGCTTGCTGTCCGCGCTCACCCGTCCGGGCGCCGAGGCCAGGAACGGCCCGTAGGCCAGCGCCGCCAAGGCCGCCAGCTCGGTCTTGCTCCGGAGGCGCACGACGGGTCACCGTAGCGGGGCCGTGGCGCCCGCCCGCCGATGCCCCGGAGCGTCTGGTCGGGCTCTCTACACTCGGTCCGACGGCCCTCGACGAGCGAAAGCCATCCTGCATGCCCACCCCCGACACCAGCCCCACTCCCGACGGCATCGCTGCCGCCGCGTCGCCCGGCGATGTGGTCGTCATCGGCGCCGGGCCGGCCGGCCTCACGGCGGCCTACGAGCTGGGCAAGCGAGGGGCCACGGCCACGGTGCTGGAGGCTGACGACGTCGTCGGCGGGATCAGCCGCACGGTGGTGGCAGACGGCTACCGCTTCGACATCGGCGGGCACCGGTTCTTCACCAAGGTCCCCGAGGTGGAGGCCCTCTGGCACGAGATCCTCCCCGACGAGGACTTCATGCTCCGGCCCCGCGCGAGCCGCATCTACTACCAGGGCAAGTTCTACGACTACCCGATCAAGGTCATGAACGCACTGACCAACCTGGGTCCGGTGGAGGCCGTGCGCTGCATGCTCTCGTTCCTGTGGGTGCGGGTGCACCCGCCCAAGGACCTCACCACGCTCGAGGGCTACATCGCCAGCAACTACGGCTGGCGCCTCTACCAGCACTTCTTCAAGACCTACAGCGAGAAGGTGTGGGGGGTGCCGCCGGCGGCGATGTCGGCCGACTGGGGCGCGCAGCGCATCAAGGGCATGTCGCTGTGGGGCGCCGTGTGGGAGCCGCTGCGAGCCAAGCTGGCCGGCGGGCGCCGCAGCAAGGCCAAGCAGGTGACCAGCCTCATCGAGCAGTTCCAGTACCCCAAGTACGGGCCCGGCATGATGTGGGAGCGCTGCCACGAGCTGGTCGAGGCCCAGGGCTCCAAGGTCGTCTTCCAGGCGAAGGTCACCCGCATCGCCCACGCCGAAGGCCGGGCCGTGTCGGTGACGTCGACCGACGCCACGGGCGCCGACACCACGCTGACTGCGGACCACGTCATCTCGTCGATGCCGTTCCCGGCGCTGCTCCGAGCGATGGACCCGCCGGTGCCGCCCATGGTGCTGGCCGCCGCCGACGACCTCTCCTTCCGCGACTTCCTCTCTGTCGCCCTCGTGGTGCCCGAGGAGAAGGTGGCCTGGAGCGACAACTGGATCTACATCCACGACCCCGACGTGAAGACCATGCGGGTGCAGAACTTCGGGTCGTGGTCGCCCCACATGGTGCAGGGCGGGCGCAACGTGCTGGGCCTCGAGTACACCGCCCTCGAGGGCGACGAGTGGTGGACGTCCACTGACGAGGACCTCATCGCCAAGGGCACCGCCGAGCTGGTCTCGCTCGGGCTCATGCAGGCCGACGACGTCGAGGCGGGCTACGTGGTGCGGATGCCGAAGGCGTACCCGACCTACGACGAGGACTACAAGGCCAACGTGGCCGTCCTGCGGGCGTGGCTCGAGGAGCACGCGCCCAACGTGTATCCGGTGGGCCGCAACGGGATGCACCGGTACAACAACCAGGACCACTCGATGTTCACGGCCATGCTCACCGTCGCCAACCTCTACGGCGCGTCCCACGACATCTGGGAGGTCAACGTGGAGGAGGAGTACCACGAGGAGGCCACCGGCACCTCGGGAGGCACCAGTGGCACCGGCCGTGACGCGCCGATCCTCCCCAAGGGCGCCGGTCACAGCTGAGCTGAGCGGCAGCGCAGTGGGCTCAGGGGCGTGGGCTGCCGGTGACCACGAGGAACACCGCGGCGGGGGCACCGAGGCGGTCGAGCCGATCGATGATGTTGCGGGCGGTGGTCGGGAGGCGGGGGTCGAAGGCGACGGCGAGGAGGTTGTCGTCGAGCGTGGGGACCAGGTCGACCAGGCCTGCGGCGCGCAGCACATCGAGGAGCTCGGCCCGGACATCGGCCGCAGCCGACCGCTCGGCTGACGTTCGGGTGTCGGCCCGAGCCAGCTCGACCGACCCGGGCACCGCGGCCCACCGGTCGATTGCGAGGCCCGTGGCCACCACGAGCTCGGCGTCGATGGGGCCGGCCGCCACTCGACGGTGCCGGCCGAACTGGGTGGCCAGCCCGTCGCTCACGGCGACCCGCACACCCCGGCGCTCGAGCTCGACGACCATCCCGTAGCCATGGCCGCCGAGGTGGATGGCGTCGTCCCAGCTCACGAGGTACCGGTCCTCGAGGTCGAGGGCCGCGACGACCTCGGGAACGAGGGCCAGCACCGTGCGGCTGACCACCGGGTTGGTGGCCTCGGCGTCCCAGGCGGCCGCTGACGCCCGACCGCTCACCACGAGGGCCAGCACCGCCGTCAAGGGCAGTGCGATCCGCGCCGCGCCACCAGCATGGCGGGCGACACCACTGGCCAGGCCAGCGGCCACCACGAGCACCAGCACCAGGCTCACGGGCCAGATGACCAGCAGCAGGTAGCCCCACGGCACCCCGAAGATGCGGCTGACGGCCAGGCCCACCAGCGCCACGGCGAGGCCGGCCAACGCCTGGCCCGCGGCCTCGTCTCGACCACCGATGTCCGCTGGTCGGGCACCGTGGACGCCTGCCCCGTCGTTCGCCGCTGAACGTCGTCGACGCAGCGCCGCCGCCGCGCCCGCTGCGACGAGGAGCGCGGCGCCGCGGACGGCGCTGGCGCCGACGGGGTAGCGGGCGCCGAGGGCACCGGGACCCGTGAGCGAGGAGCGGGCGAGGTGCACGACGTCGAGGTGCTCCAGCACCAGCCGAGCGGCCGTGCGCCCGCCGAGAGGTGCCTCGGGTGGATCGAGCAGGTGCTCCCCCAGGAGGGTCAGGTTGCCCGGGTCGTGGCGCATCTGGTCGGCGATCGTCGGCGTCCAGAGGACCACGAGCAGCAGGGCGGCGGCCGCCAGCCAGGGGCCGGTGGTTCGGCGATCCGAGCAGGAGCCCGGCCGCCAGACGGCGACCGCGGCGGCCACCACCGTGAGCACGGCCACCGGCCCCAGGTAGGAGACGTGGGTCTGGGCGCAGATGGCGCCGGCCAGGGCCACCACGAGGAGCGCCCGCCGGTCGCCGGCCAGCGCGCACCACACCGCGGCCAGGAAGGCCGGCCACCACAGCAGCGGCAGGTGCGGGTTCCACGGCTCGGTGAAGAGGCTCGGCCCGACGGCACCGACGTACGCCGTCAGGGCCAGGCCTGTGCCGAGGGCCCAGCGCGCGCCCGCCCGGCGGCCGACCAACCCGACGGTGACCACGACCGCGATGGCGTGCAGGAGCACCGTCGCCGCCTGCAGGGCGAAGGCCGTGGCGCCGAGGAGCCGGTACGTGGGCGCGAGGAGGTAGAAGCTCAGCGGTCCGGGGTGACTCCCCTGCCGCGCCAGCGTGCCGATCCGACCCGGCAGCCCGACGAGCGGCGTGTGCGGGCCACCGACATCGCGCACCCGCAGCTCGGTCAGGGCCAGGTCGAGGTCGGGCACCCACGGGGGATGTCGCCGGGCCAGCAGCGCGACCACCATCGGCACCAGCGGCGCCACCATGGCGATCGTCACCATCGCCCGAGCCGAGAGCGACCGCCCGCGGCCGGCTTCGGTCATGGAGAGGGCGAGGCGGGGGCCGGACGTACGCGCGTCCACGCCGCGTCGAGCGCGAACGCGGCGGAGAGGGCGAGGAACGGTGCGAGCGGGAGGTGGAACCCCGGGTTGCCCCACAGCAGCAGAGGGATGACGAGCAGGCCCACGAGTCCCGGTGCCACCAGCAGGCGACCCGGTCGG
>JBKJIL010000118.1:0-5336 GCA_046598435.1 Acidimicrobiales bacterium | reverse complement strand
ATAGGACCCTCCGGAGGGTCCGTATATAGGTGGAGGATCATCACGGCCCGTCCACACCGATCCGGGATCACCACGGTGCCTCCAAGTCGAGAACCGGCCCCCACAAGGGCCTAGTGACGACAACCGACCCAACGGAGACCACCGATGACCACCACCACGAACCCGAGCCTTCCCGAGCTGCTCGACATCCCCGCGCTCGCGCAGCACCTCGGCGTCCAACCCCGCCACATCCGTCGCCTCGTCCACGAGAAGCGCATCCCCTACATCAAATGGGGACACCTCATCCGCTTCGACCCCAACGACATCGCCATCTGGATCGAGACCTACCGACGGCCGCAGACCTTCCAATGAACTCCGTCAGCGTCGTCTTGGCTGACGAAACGGTCGCCAGAGGCGCTACCGCCACGGTGCTGGTGGAGTCAGAACGCCGCGCAGAGACGATCGATGACCTTGCGGCTAGCGACCCCCCAGATGTCTTGGCCTCGTCCCTGAATGTCGAGAACGGCGGTGTCCTCGGATGGGCCTGTGAGAACCGAAACCCGAAGTCGCACTGGGTTGAGGCCGTATCGAACCTTGAGGACGAGGTATCGGGCCGTCTCGCTCGCCTCCTCGATCTTTCCGATCGACGAGCCGACCGCCTGGAGCTTGGTCCACGCCGCGACTGCTGACATCTGCAACTCAACGGTTCGAGCAGCCACGCCGAGATCATACGAGCGGCAAGTCCCTACTGCCGTTGCTCTCCGCAGCCAGAGCCGGTCTGCTGGATTTTCGGATCGGGGTGTTAGTCATTGTCAACTAGACATGAACCTCATGGGACGCAAGATCGACGTCGAGGACCTGCTCGACTCCGCGCAGGTAAGCACAGAGCTCGGTCTGTCGAGTTCGACCGGCATCAGCGTGTACCGGTCGAGGTACCCGGACTTTCCGCCGCCGGTGGTAAATACCGGGCGCTGCATGCTCTGGGCTCGGCGGGACGTTGACCGCTGGCGAGGAGCCAGCAGGGGGTCTCGCCGCGTCAGGACGGACCGGGCCGAGCGGCAGCAGTTCCTGGCCATGATCGTGCGCCGATCAATCTTTGGCCTTCGAGCTCAGCGGGAGCGACTCCTCGAAGTGGACCACCCGGCTGGCCATGACCTCGACTTCTACGCCCACTCCGCCTGGCAGATGCGAGAAGCCATCCGACAGGGTGTCCGGCGGGTAGGCATCGACGCCCTCCGCCCAGTGCTCGAGTCGATCGACCAAGAGCTCCCGGAGCTCCACACCTACCGGGACGCCATGACCCATGCAGTCGATGACCGAACAGCTAACTGGGCTTGGTTCGGGAGCTTTGCTGCCCGCCTGATGCCCAGCGGGCGCGTCGAGTACCTCCTGGACGCTCGCCACCACCACGAACGTCTCGAATCCATCGGTCGTCAAGCCCTGGACATCCTCGATCCGAACGGCGAGCTGGATGCCGATGGGCCCGCGATCGATGCCGGACGACCGGCGCCTTCCTAGAAGGCCCGGACCAATCGTGGACATGGCAATCGTCGGCGTCGTCGGCACCCTGCTCGGCGTGATCGTCGGCGCGGTCGGCTCGTACTTCATTGACAAGCGAGGGTGGCGGCGAGCTGAGTCGATCACGGCCCGCCTCCTCGTGGCTCAGCTCTGGTCGTATGTGTGGGCGGACACCCCGTGGGGGGATCTGCGCGTGAAGCGCGCAGAGCTCAGCGTGCGGTTGCACACGCTCGACGTCTCGGACGAGCTGTGGGAGCGGCTAGACGAGGCGGCCCTGGCCTGTTGGAAGGCCGCGCGGGCGAGCCTCGAGGAGGGTGCCGATGACGCGACCGGGAACATCGGCAGCGACAACGCGAGGGACTTCGAGAGTGCCGCGGCCGCCGTTGACATCTGGCTCGCTGGCCTGCGCTGACGCCGGATTCTGTCATCAGGCCATCGAGCTCCAGCTAAAGGAACTGATCGAGACTGGCTACCGCTGCCTCGAGATCGACGAGGTGATCGACAAGCGCGATGGGCACAACCTCGTCAGGTTGGGCGTCGTGCCGCCTGATCATCCTCATCGCGTGGCCGAACACACCAGCGACTGACCTCGACACCATGGAGGTGCGCCTCGGCGAGTTTCAGCGCTTCGACCCCGGAACCGCCTCCCGGTATCCGTGGAAGCTGACGGGCGACCGATCGCTGCCGTCAGACATCAAAGGGCTTCAGCCTGCGCGCCTTCGTCACCGCGATCAACGAGGTGACGTCAGCACTTCACGGCGCGGACGTCGGGATCGACACCGAACACGAGGTGCGCATGGAGATGCGTAGAGAGATGGCGCAGCACAACGAGCCGTGAGTGCCCGGGGCCGCGTGCATGAACGCCTCACTCGGGACCAACCGGCCGCCTCGTAGCAGCCTCAACTACGGTCCCGGCCATGCCCGGGGCTGACATCACAAGGCTCGCGGAAGCCATAGCGACCGACTCGTCGCTACAGGCCCGCTACCAGGAGCTCCAGCAGATCGGGCTGTCGAAGGACCAGATGCTGGCGTTCCTGGACCCGATCGTTGACCAGGTCACAGCGGTAGTCATGTCGGCCTGGACCGAGCACGGCCGCAGCATCAAGACGCAACAGGCGGTCTCGGTGTTCGCGCTGATGGGTTCCAAGGCGTACTCGGCCCACTCGGCCGGGGTGACCGAGGCCCTGCCGCAGGCGGAGTGGTCGACGTTCCTTGCTGGGTTCTTCGCGGGCGGGGACTGAATGGCCGGGCAGCTGACCACCCTCGGGCCATGCACGAACTGCCGCACCTACGGCCGACTTACAAACGCGGTCGTGACCACCGACATCCCGACGCAGGGCGTCGTCGTCACCTGCATGATCTGTCACGACTGCAAGCAGCAGTCAAACGCGCACCTGTACCCAGGTTGGATCGCAATCACCTTCGAGAAGCTCGGGATCAGGCGACCTGCACCGGTTGCGGGCCGCGCGATCGTCCAGGTGCTCGGGTCGTGCTTCACCTGCCTCGCGTCGTGCGAGCTCATCGCTGACATGACCGGCGAGACCGGGAAGCGGACGGCGCCGATGGCCTGCTCGGCCGAGTGTGAGGCCGAGGCCTACCGGATCCTCGAAGGCTGAGACCCGTAGCCCCCTCACCGTGCGCTTGGAGTACACGTTGGACGCGAGTGCGCGGAGGCGTGAGCCGCGCCCTCGACCCGGAGCCGACGGCGAAGCCCTCAGCCCACAGAGCTGGTTGCGTCAAGCAGATGGTCGATCCGTACCTCATCCTGGCTGTAGCTCCTTGGGTGCGGATGGTGAGGGTCGCGCGAGGCACCGACTTCTCGTTCGGCTGTTCCATCCTGACCGCCCCTCAGAAGGCGCCGAACGATGTGCCGAGCTCCTCGTACCACGCAGCGAGTGCCTTGTAGGCCCGGCCCAAGGCCAGCAGGTCCGGCGTACGCCCAGGTCGGGCTTCGCCATGGAGATGCTCGAGAAAGCTTCCGCGTAGTCGGGCGACGTTCTCGAGGGTCCGAGCGAGTTCCGCGCCATCACGCTCGTCGACCTGCTGCATGATCTGGAACACGAGTGGTGTCGCGCTGTCGAGGATTGTGGTGCATCCGGAGTACCCCTTCGCCGCCCCACCCTTGTTGAACCCGAGACGCCGTCCGCAGCCACATGGGCAAATTCCCGCCATGGGTGACGAGGCTACCCAGGCTCGATGCTGGACGACTTCGCGGTCCGGGGGATGATCACGTGGCTCGTACGCGATGGGCAACGCTCGCCCGGAGAGCCTTGTCGATGAGCAGGTTGGAGCGCTCCCGCTCGTCCTCGAAGACGCCGGCGTAGACGCGCATCAGGACGTCAACGGAGTGGCCGAGACGGCGGGCGACCTCGGCGGGTGGGACGCCGGCGCGCAGCATCATGGTGGCCGCGGCGTGGCGGAGGTCGTACACGGTCACTGCGGCCAGGGGATGGCCCGTGGGCCACAGCCGTGCGCGGACCCGCACCCAGACGGGTCCGTAGTTCGTGGTCGTCGCGGGCCGGTCGCTGGCGTTGGAGAACACCCGGCCCTCGATGGGCTCGAACCTTGCGAGGTGCGCTCGCAACCGGGCGACGAGAGCCGGTGGCAGCGGCACCTCGCGCACGGCGTCCACGGCTCGTTGCTTAAGACCCTTCGCCTCCACCACCCCGCCAGCAGCCGTGTACCGGGTGCCGGGAGAGACGACGGCCCCGCGCAGCGCCGCCAGGCCCCAACCACGGGCGGGCAGGTCGAGGTCGGAGGTGCGCAGGCCGATCGCCTCGGAGGGTCGCATCCCGGCCATGCCGACGGTGGCGAACAGGGCCGCATAGCGGGACCCGGCCGAGGTGAGGGCGGTCACCTGGTCGACGATGGCCACGACGTCACCGGGAGCCGGGACCGTCGAGACGTCGATGGCCTGTGCGCCGACGGGTGAGCGCCACTCGACTCGGTCCATGGGGTTCGTCCCGAGGACTCCACGTCGCACCGCAGCACGCAGCACCGCACTCAGGGCGCCACGGCGGCGCCGGGCGACCGATGGAACCGTGGCCGTGCCGTCCTCCTTCGTGCACACCGCCTGCAGCACTCGCTCGATCAGCGGCGGCTCGATCTCGCCGAGCGGGATCGACCAGCGGCTCAGCCAGTCCGCCGAGGTTCCTGTGGGTGTGGCCCCGGCCCGATAGGCGACCGTCCGAAGCCAGTCAGCGAGATCGGCCGGCGGGGCCGGAGCACCGTCCTTCACGAGCAGCGGGGTGAGCAGCGTCAGCGATTCCACACTGCTGCGCCGGCTGTGGCCCGACCACTGCGGCCACTTGAGCGCCAGCCACTCCCGCGACCAGCTCCACCACGTCGGCGCCCCGGTGTTCTCGAGCCAGGAGATGGGCACTCCCGATGCGACATCGAAGCGCTGACCGTCCTGCACAGCGACCAGGAGCCCGGAGCGGAACCGATCAGCCTCCGAGCGGGTCTTGAACGCCCGGGTGCGGTCCCGGCCGTCGACCCGCCACTTCACGTAGTAGCGGCGCTGGGCGCGCTCGGCACCAGCCCGAGGTCGGCCGAGGGAGAAGACCTGGACCTTCTGCTGCGGCGCGCTCATCGCCGCGCCCGTGGGCCGCGGTGGGGTGGCCGCTGCCGACCGTCACCGCCCGGCAGGGCCCTCCACCAGTGGTACCTGAGTGGTACGGAGGTCCGGAGCCCTCCTCCTGGCCACTCGATCGATGAGGCGCTGAACACGCTCTCACCCTATCTGACCAGGGACTTTGTGGCGGAGAGCGTGGGATTCGAACCCACGGTGACCCGAAAGCCACAACGGTTTTCGAGACCGTCCCATTCGTCCGCTCTGG
>JBKJIL010000093.1:0-47821 GCA_046598435.1 Acidimicrobiales bacterium | reverse complement strand
GCGATGAAGGACAAGTACGGCGCCGCGGAGCGCTCGCAGAAGCTGAAGTACCACGTGCAGACCTCGGGCCGCTCCCTGCACGCGCAGGAGATGGACTTCAACGACATCCGCACCACGCTGCAGGCCCTGATCGCGATCTACGACAACGCGAACTCGCTGCACACCAACGCCTACGACGAGGCCGTCACCACCCCCACCGAGGAATCGGTGCGGCGCGCGATGGCGATCCAGCTGATCATCAATCGCGAGTGGGGCCTGTCGATGAACGAGAACCCGATGCAGGGTTCCTTCATCATCGACGAGCTCACCGACCTCGTCGAGGAGGCAGTGCTCGCGGAGTTCGACGCGATCGGCGACCGCGGCGGCGTGCTGGGCGCGATGGAGACCGGCTACCAGCGCGGCCGGATCCAGGACGAGTCGATGCGCTACGAGCACCGCAAGCACGACGGGACGCTGCCCATCATCGGGGTCAACACCTTCGTCAAGCCGGACTCGGACGACGTGCCCAGGGAGATCGAGCTCGCCCGGGCCACCGAGGCCGAGAAGCAGAGCCAGCTCGACCGGCTCGCCGACTTCCAGTCCCGCCACGAGGGCGCGGCCGAGGCTGCCATCAAGCGCCTGCAGGACATTGCGACGGGCGACGGCAACGTGTTCGACGAGCTGATCGCCGCCGCCCGCGTGTGCTCACTGGGCCAGCTGACCGACGCGTTCTTCGAGGTGGGCGGCCAGTACCGCCGCAACATGTGAGGTCCCCGCACGGGCCGCCGCGAACTGGCGCACGCCGCGCCGAGGCCTGATCACACCTCGAATGGATTCACCAGGTGTACGGCGGGCCGGTCGTGGGGCGCATCGTGGTGGGCTGATCTAGGGGATGCGGAGCGCCGCGAACTCCGTGTGACGGCGCAGGGTGAAGCCGAGGTGCTCGTAGAGCCGGACGGCGGCGGTGTTGGACGCGGCCGTGTGCAGGAACGGGACGTCGCCGCGCTCCCGGATCACCGCGCCGACCGCGCGCACCAGCCGGCCCGCGAGCCCGCGGCCGCGGTGCGCCGGGTCGGTACAGACCCCGCTGATCTCCGTCCAGCCCGACGGCCGCAGCCGTTCCCCCGCCATCGCGACGAGCGCGCCGCCGCTACGGACCCCGAGGTAGGTGCCCATCAGGTGGGTGCGCGGCTCGAATGGCCCCGGCTGGGTGCGGGCCACCAGGTCGAGCATCTCAGGCACATCGGCGGGGCCGAGCACCTCCGCGGCGGGGTCGGGCTGCACGGCGAGCCCGGAGCCGTCGAACTGCAGGCCGGCGTCCCGACCCACGGTCACCCAGCCGGCCGGCGCCGGCCGCGGCGGCCCGGACACGACAACGATCGCGCCGGGGCCGACCAGTGCGGCGAGATCGCGCCACGCCTGCTCGTCGGGGTCCACCGGCAACGCCGCGAACGGCGAGACGTCCGGGGGATATCGCATTGCCTGCCCGTACCGCTGCGCGAACCCGGCGTGGGGCCCGGCCAGCGAGGACCAGGCCGCGTTGTCGAGGGGATGACTCACGCGTCCTCCGGCTAGGGTCGACCGCATGGTGATCGACGATGAGGGGCGCCGGGTACCCGTTCCGGCAACGGTGCGGCGAGTCGTGTCGATCGTACCGTCGCTCACCGAGGCGGTGGCGCAGACCGCGCCCGGGCTGCTCGTGGGCGCCACCGAATGGTGCACCCATCCCGGGTTCCTCGACGTGGCGCGGATCGGTGGCACGAAGAACCCCGACGTCACCGCGATCGTCGCGCTCGCCCCGGACCTCGTAGTCGCGAACCAGGAGGAGAACCGCCGCTCCGATCTCGACGCGCTGCGCGCCGCGGGCGTCGCCGTGTACGTGACCGACATACGCACGCTCGACGGCGCGTTCGGCTCACTTGCCCGGATGCTGGCGGCGTGTGGGCTGGGCCTGCCGGTATGGCTCGACGACGCCGAACGGGCCTGGGCTGCGGTGCCCGAGCCCGTGGTGCGGCGTCGCGCGGTGATCCCGATCTGGCGCAGGCCGTGGATGGCCGTCGGGAGCGACACGTTCACCGGCGCGCTGCTCGCCCGCCTCGGCGTGGACAATGTGCTGGCAGCCGACCCGGATCGCTACCCGCGCTTCGATCCCACCGCGCTGCCCGAGCACGATCTGGCCGTACTGCCCGACGAGCCCTACCTGTTCACCGCCGACGACGGGCCGGAGGCGTTCCGTGGGGTGCCGTCCGTGCTGGTCAGCGGCCGCCTGCTGACCTGGTACGGACCGAGCCTTCTCGAGGCCGCACACGCCCTCCCGGCCGCGATGGGCCAGAACAACCCGGCAACCCGGCGATGAGCGAGCGAACCACCCGTTCGCGGCGCTATCGCGCGTCGCGGTAGGACGATCTATGACGTGGCACGCACGGCCCAGACCTGCCTGCACCGCCTCGATGGGGCGCGGTGGCGACGCGGTCGTCGATCCCACCGACATGCGCGTGCACGGAATGCAGGGCCTGCGGATCGTCGACGCCTCGGCGATGCCCTCGCTCGGCAACGCCAACACGTGACGCGCCCGCGATGATGGCCGACGGAGAAGGCCTCCGACCTGCTGCTGGGCAATATCCCGCTGCTGGCCGCGACGGTCCCGGCCCGCATCACGCCCGACGACGGTGGCATCGTGGCGACCGACACACGCTCCTGAACTCGGCTCTGCCACCTCCTGCTACCGTCCCGCCAGTACTAGTCCATTCGGTCTAGTCGCCTGTCAGGGAGGTCGTCGTGGTCCGTCATGTCCTGCTCGGACTGGGCCTCATGGCTTGCTCCGCCGCCGTTGTGGCCGCCGCCGGTGTGGCCTCGGCCGCGCCGAAACCCGCCGGCCCCGAGATCATCGCGGTGAACATGCGCGGGGAGTCGCCGAACGTGTCCACCAACCCGGCACGACAGGCGTTCGAGTTCGAGCTCTACTCAGTGGCCACCGGGGAGCGGATCGGCACCGCCACCGACGACGTCGCGTGCAAGACCGACTCGCTGCCCGGCTGTCCGCTGATGGACGCGATCACCACGTTCCATCTGGAGAACGGCGACATCGCGAACCACGCGACCGTCAGCATCGTGCCCGACCCGGCCCGTCCCGGGTTCGTCCTCAACGGCGCATTCCCCGACGCCGACACCGACACCATCTCCGGCACAGGCGCCTACGCCGGCCGCACCGGCCGGGCGCGGTTGAGCGGGGCCAACAACATCGTCGGCTTCCCGCTGCGGCTCACCGCGGACGACATCTTCGTCATCGAGCTCGACCGCTGAGTAGGTCCTGAGGCCATGGTGCCCGGTGTGAGCCGCAGACCGGCTCCTCGACTGATCAGCGGCTTCGGGTTGCGCCACGCGGCACGATGAGATTGCACCGAGCGCTGATTGCTCATGATCGAACAACGCTCACCGCACTCTCGCCGGGGCGAGCAGGGCCCGGCCGATCGTTGCGGCGATCGCATCCGGGTCGGTGTACATCTCGAACTTCGTGAACCGGTAGATCCGCCAACCCTCGTCGACCAGCTTCGTGTATCGGCCCGCGTCACGGAGCACCATCTCGGGACGTACATGGTCGGCACCCTCGTACTCGATACCGATGCGGTGCTCGGGATAAGCCATGTCGAGCCAGACGGCACGGCGCCGCGCGTCGTCGAGCACGGGGAACTGCACCTCAGGAACGGGGAGCCCGCGCTGCACGAGCACCAGCCGAAGTCGCGACTCCATCGGCGAGCCTGCGCGGGCGTCGGCGAGCTCGACGGCACGGGACAGCCCGGCGCAGCCCCGGGCCCGCGGATATCGCTCGGCGAGCCGCCGCACATCCCCGGGTGCGAAACGCCCCTTCCTCGCCAGCGCGTCGAGGGCGACGACCGCCTCGATCACCTCGGGCTGCCGGGCCAGGTCGTACGCCGTGCGAAGCTCCGAAGTCACCCACATGTTGTCGCATTCGCGCACCTCATCGGCCTCGAGCCGATCACGGCGCACCTGCAGGCCCGGTCGAGGGCGAAGCCCACCGCTCACCACGATCACCTCGGCGGGTGCGTCGAGCGGCGCGCAGGAAGCACCGAGTAGCTCGGCAGCCGAGTAGCCCGACAGGACGCCCCGGTCCCCGGCGTACCGGAATGCTGCTCGCGAGCGCAGCGCGAGACCCGGCGCCTCGTCCGTGGCTGGGACATAGACGTCGGGGAACACCCGGCGGTACTTCGGCCCGCGGAGCCGGGCCGGGGTGACGAGCCCAGCGCGGACAGCCGCGGACCCGCGGAACACCTCAGGCCACCCGGGCACACCGAGGCGAAGATGCGGAACACTCGACACGGTGCGAGCATCCCGGACGGGGCGCCGGCCGCGAGGCGTTTCGGAGGATCCCGATCACGAGAGTGCACGGAGCGTTGTTCGATCTTCGCAAGACAGCGCTCAGTGCACTCTCATCCGATCCGTGAACCCGCTGAACGCTCCAGCCGAGCGGTAGCTTTCGCCAGTCGGCCAGCCGGCCGTGGCGCGCGAAGCGGGCACTACGGCGGCTCAGTGGGCGGGCGGCGGGGGCGCGGTCGTGGTCGGCGCCGGGGGAGGGGCGGTGACGACGACCGGGTCGGCCGGCTGGGCCAGGTCCTGGTAGGCGACCGCTCGGGAGGTCGAGCGGGCCCGGACGAGCTGGAGCTCGCCGCTGAGGAACGAGGTGCTGGTAGATGCCTCGCGGGGGTTGGCCGAGTCGGCGGGGCCGCCGGCGCTGATGGCCACCAGTGCGACAGGCACGGCCACGGCACTCAGCGCGGCGATGCTCGTCGTGAGGGCCCGTCGCGCGATGCGCGGCGAGCCGTTGGTACTCGGGGGGTTGCTCCCAGACATGGTCGGGTTCCTCCTGTGGGGGGACCGGGGCGCGCGTCGATCCAGGTTTGGGATCGACGGATCACTGCGCCCCAGCGGCGGGCCGCGCTCGGGCGGCTGGTGAGTTACGAAATGGTAACCCGAAGACGACACGAAACCGCAACATTCACCAGTGTGATTTGAGGCACAAGACCCTCTGACGGTGCGTCAGGACTAGCTCTGTCAAGTCGATGGGGTCGGGCTACCGACTCCGGGGCAGGCCGAGGCCCCGGCCGGCGATGATCTCGCGCTGGACCTCGCTGGAGCCGCCGTAGATGGTGGTGACCACGGCGTGGCGGAAGGCGTGCTCCACCAACCCGCCCAGCACGGCGGCCTCGTCGTCGGCGGCGGCCAGCCCCGCCGAGCCCAACAGGTCGATGAGCTCGGACGACGCCGCCGCGAAGGCCTCCGTGATGTGGAGCTTGGCCATCGACCCTTCCACCTGGGGCATCTCCCCCCGTGCCGAGAGCCACGCCGAGCGGAACAGGAGCAGCCGGCCGACCTCGAGCTCCGTGCTCCACCGGGCCAGCGTCTCGCGCACCCGCACGTCGTCGAACGGGCGGGGGGCCCCGCCGGCATCGGCCGCCCGCGCCCACCGGGCGACGGCCTCCACCAGGTGGTCGGGCTCGCCCCAGTTGGCCGAGTTGCGCTCGTACACGAGGGCGGCGTGCATCACGCTCCACCCGGCGTCGACCTCGCCGACGCGCCACGAGTCGGGCACGCGCACGTCGCTGTAGAAGGTGATGTTGGTGCGCTCCCCGCCCATCGTCTCGACCGGCGTGATCTCGATGCCGGGGGTGTCCATCGGCACGAGGAACATGGTCATGCCCTTGTGCTTGGCGGCCTCGGTGTTCGTGCGGGTGAGCAGGAACACGTAGTGGGCCTCGTGGGCCATGGTTGTGAACATCTTCTGGCCGTCGATCACCCACGTCTCGCCGTCGCGCACGGCCTTGGTGGCCACCGCCGCCACATCGGAGCCAGCATCGGGCTCGCTGTAGCCGAGGCAGCACATGACCTCGCCGCGCAGGATGCCCGGGAGGATCTCCGCCTTCTGGGCCTCGGTCCCGCACACGAGCAGGGTGGCGCCCACCATCGACGCGATGTTGAGCCCGTCGATGGGGGCATCGGCGGCATAGAGCTCCTGCATCAGCAGCGTCTGGTCGATGGCATCGCGACCGAGGCCACCCACCTCGGTGGGCCAGCCCGACGCCAGGTAGCCGCGGTCGCACAGAGCCTGGTGGAAGTCCCAGTCGTGCATCGTCCCGGTGGCATGGGCCCGCTCGATGACCTCCGGCCGCAGGTGGGCTGTGATGAACGCCCGCACCTCGGCTCGGAAGGCCTCGGTGGCGGGATCGAAGCGGAAGTCCATGCCCGGCCGGGTGGGGCGGCTGGTGGCGGCCGCGACGACGGCCTCGGGAGTCGCCGCGTCGGCGCCCCAGCGGCGCGACGCGATCACGGACAGCTCGTGGCGCGGGTTCCCGAGGAGGAGACGGGTGGCCTTGGCCCGTCGCACGTGCAGCTGAACGTCGTACTCCAGCATGAAGCCGTAGCCGCCGTGCACGTGGAGCGAGAACCCGGCCGCCTCGTCGGCCACCTGCCCGCAGTACCAGGAGGCCTGGGCGGCGTGCATCGGGGCGCGCGGGTCGTCTTCGTCGAGGGCCCAGACGGCCTGGTAGGCGAGGAGCCGGCTGCCGTCGACCCGCTCGTGCAGGTCGGCGAAGCGGTGCTGCAGCGACTGGAAGCTGCCGATGGGCACGCCGAACTGGTGGCGGTCCTTGGCGTACTGGATGCCCACCTCGAGCGTCGCTCGGGCCAGGCCGGCCTGGGCGACAGCGGTGAGCGCTCGCCACTCGTCGAGCGCCGTGGCGGCCGCCGTCGCGACCAGGGGGGCCGAGACCACGACCGTGCCGGCAGCCCTGACCGCAGCCGGTTCGTCGGTGGCGACGTGGCCGAGGCCCAGCCCGGCCAGGCCCCGCGTCGGGCGCACGCCCGCCGGGTCGACCACCAGCACGCGGTCGCCGTCCACGGCGAGGACGACCTCGGCCACGGCGGCGTAGGCCGTCGGCCCGGAGCCGGCCTCTGGCCAGCGGATCGTCGCGGTTGCGCCCTGCACGACTCGGGCCAGCAGCGCCGCGCCCAGCTCGCCCAGCCGGGCGAGGAGCCGCGCCGCCACGGCTGTCTCGACGAGCGGCACCGAGCCCAGGTGAGCGCCGTGGACCTCCACCGCGACGGCCAGGTCGGTGAGCGACGCGCCGGCGCCGCCGGCCGACTCGGGCACGGCCATGCTCGGCAGCCCCATGGCCACCACCGCCGCCCAGAGCGCCGGGTCGAACCCCGTCGCCTCGGCCTCCCGCACCCGCTCGCCGTGCGACTCCTTGGCGTAGAGCCGTCGAGTCGCCTCGTGGAGGGCGTCCTGGTCGGGTGTGAAGGAGAGGTCCATGGTCCTTGTCCAGGCGGAATCTGACGGGGCGTCAGATAGTGTGTCATCATCCTCGCCGCCATGGCAGATCGGCACCCTCTCTTCCTGCACGAGGTCATCGACATCGTGGGCCGGGGCGGCCGGGCCTACATGGAGCACGCCGTCGCCTTCGACGCGGCGGCCGCAGCCGACGGCGGGCTCGACCTGCTGGGCACCTGGGAGGTGGTCGGCACCACCGGTCGCTGGCCGCAGGTGGTGAACGTCTGGGAGATCGACGGCTGGGACGGATGGGCGCGCCTGGCCCGGCGGACCAACGTCGACAAGGCCGCCAACGTCGAGCTGGCCGACTGGTGGGACGAGGCCTACACGCGGCGCAGCGGTGGCTTCGACCGGCTGCTCCGCGGCGCCCCGGGCTGCCCGACCAGGACGGCGCTGGCCGCCGATGACGTGCACGGCTCCTGGTTCGTGCACGAGCTGTCGGAGGTGCGTCCCGGCGCCGGGCCCGACTACCTCGCCGCCACCCGCGCCGAACGGGCGCCAGCCATGGCGGCGCGCGGCATCACGCTGGTCGGCCTGTACGACGCCGTGCTCAACGACACCGAGGTGTGCACCATCTGGGCCACCGACGTGGCCGCCCACACCGCCTTGCTCCGCGACGGCGATCCGTGGCCGGCCACGGCTCGCCAGTGGTGCACCCGCTGGCGTGAGGAGCTCATGACCCCGGGGCCCGGCAGCCCCCTCGCGACGACGGAGGACATCCCGTGACCGCCCCCCTCGAGAGCATCCGCATCATCGAGTGCTCGATGCTCGGCCCCGGCGCCATCACCACCACGCTGGCCGACCTCGGCGCCGACGTCATCAAGGTGGAGCCGCCGTCGGGCGACTACATCCGGGAGATGACCTGGCCCATCGTCGAGGGCACCTCGCTGATGCACCTCCACATCAGTCGGGGCAAGCGGTCGATCACGCTCGACCTCCGCACCGAGGAGGGCAAGGCGGTGTTCCTCGAGCTCGTGCGAGGCGCCGACGCCGTGATCGAGGCCATGCGTCCCGGCGGCCTCGACAAGCGCGGCGTCGGCTACGACGCCTGCCTGGCCGTCAACCCGAGGATCGTGTTCTGCACCATCTCGGGCTATGGCATGACCGGGCCCTACAAGGACATGCCCAGCCACGGCATCGCCTACGATGTGTGGGCCGGCCTCGTGCAGCCCGTCACCACCGACGAGGGCTTCTGCGCCATCCCGGAGCACCCGTCGGTGGGCATCCACGCCGGTCCCCTCTTCGGTGCCCTCGGCGTGCTGGCGGGGATCACCCGGGCCCGGGCCACCGGCGAGCCGTGCCGTCTCGAGATCGCCCAGTCCGACGCCGCGGCGGCCATGGACTGGCTGCGCAGCGAGACCTACAAGGCCTACGAGCGCCCCGAGACCGAGGTCACCGGGAACAAGGCCGACGACTACGAGCGGCGGGCCCCCGGCACGGCCGGCATGCGCGACGGCGTGCGCTACCAGTTCTACGAGACCGCCGACGGGCACATCTTGTTCATGTCGTCGGAGCGGGAGTTCTGGGAGAACTTCTGCACGGGGATCGGCCGGCCCGACCTCTTCGAACGGCACCCGGGATCGAAGTACGCCGACCACGCCCGCGGCAACGAGGAGCTGCGGCGGGAGCTGGCCGACATCTTCCGCTCTCGCACGACGGCGGCGTGGGTCGCCTTCGGCGGCGAAGCCAACACCCCCATCGCCCCGGTCAACACGCCCCAGACCCTTGCCGACGACCCGCAGTTCCAGGACCGCCTGCCCTGGCTGCCCAAGGAGCGCGTGGGCAACGACCAGGTGCCCTCGCCCATCAAGGTGATCGGCGAGGAGCTGCCCCTGCCCACCAAGGCGCCCACCGCGGGCGAGCACACTGCGGCGGTGCTGCGCGACGTCCTCGGCTACGACGACGAGCAGATCGCGGGCCTGCAGGCCAGCGGCGCCCTCGGCTGAGGATCAGCCGGCGGGCTCGACGGCCGCTCGCTGGCGCTTCCACTCCTGGGTGAAGGCGGTGCGGCGCTCGTGGCGCGCCTCGTCGACGTCCTCGTCAGGCTCGATCCACGGCCCGTCGACGAGGGCCCAGCTCTCGGCCACCTCCGCAGGATCGGTGTCATGGAGCACGGCGGCGGCCTGGATGCACGCCCCTGCCGCGGCCAGCGAGCCGGCGGGACCGGTCTGCACCGCCCGGCCCGACAGGTCGGCCAGGGCTCGGGCCTGCGCGGCGAGGTCGGCGGCCGGCGCCGTCAGCAGGAGCGGGTCGTCGTCGTCCCAGCGCACGCCGGCGTCGACGACGAGATCGAGCGTGTCGAGAGCGGCGCAGGCCACGCCGTCGATGGCCGCGCGCGCCACCGCGCCGCGGGTGACGTCCGTCGTGAGCCCGGTGAGCACGGCGCCCAGGCGCCCGGCCACACCCGGCACGAGCAGCAGCTCGCCCGCGGCGCCGGCCGAGGTGCCGGCCGAGGCGCCGGCTTGGGCGGCCAGCTCGTCGGCGGAGAGGCCGAAGAGGGAGCGCACGGCCTCGAGCAGGGCCGCACCCCCAGGCGTGCCGGACATGGCGAGGTGCCGGCCGGTGGCATCGGCCCGGCTGCGCACCGTGCCAGTCGGGTCGATGAGCGGTTCGTCGAGCCCGGCCAGGACGGTCGTGGCATGGGCGAGCGAGACGGCGACCCGACCCGGTCGCACCCCCAGCGCGAGGGCCACAGCCATGGCCTCGGCCGTGCCCGGGCCGACGAGAGGACGCCCTCGTAGGCCCAGCAGCTCGTAGACCGGTGCATCGAGCCAGTCGGCGCGCGCAGCCGGTCCGAGCACCTCGGGGAGCCGGTCGCGCCACCAGGCGGCCGTGCCATCAGGTGCTACCTGTTCGAGCACCTCGGCCAGCCAGCCCTCCCCGGCCGGGGACCAGGCCCCGGTGAGCGATGCGCTGCCGCGATCGGTGACAGGTCGGCCGACCAGCCGGTAGGTGAGCCAATCGTGGGGGAGGAGGGCAGCGCCCAGCCTGGCGAAGGTGCCCGGATCGGTGCGACGGAGCCAGGCCAGACGGGCCACGGCCGTCGCGGGTCCGGGTATGGCTCCCGCTCGTCGGGCCCATCGATCGGCCCCCAGCGCGGCGCGCAGCCGCTTGGCGTCGGGCGTCGTCTCGTCGTCGGCCCAGGGTTGCACGGGGCGCAGCACGGCCCCGGCGCCGTCGAGCAGGACGAGACCGGGGTGCCCTCCGCACACCGACAGCGCGGCGATCTCCCGCTCGCCGGTCTGACCGATGGCGTGGGTGAGCGATCGCCACCACGCCGTGGGGTCATCGACATCGGGACCGAGATCTTGGTGGCGTGCTGACCCGCTCGCCACCAGCGCCCCGGTGTCCGCGTCACGCACCTCCACCCCGGTGGCGTGAGGTCCGAGCGCAGCCCCCAGGACGAGCGTCATGGCCGAGGACGCTGGGATGGCACAGGATGGACCGGATGTCGCACGGGCGGGAGCATACGGTGCGCGCCGCCCCGCCTCAGGCGGGATCGGGCTCCAAGAGGGCGACGACCGTCTCCAGCAGAGGCCGGCGCAGATCGTCGGGGAGCAGGCTCAGCAGGTCCTGGAGCAGCGTCGCCGGCTCGGGGAAGGCGCCGAGCGACCAGCGGGCGAGGAAGCCGTCGTCCATCCACTCGCTGACCGTGGGCGGGAGCTCGCCATCGGGGAGGCAGAGCACGGTCGGTTCGGCCCGCAGCCGCGCCCAGGTCCACCGCTCGGCATGGGCGGTGGCCACCTGCACGAGGCGAGTCGGCTCCGCCAGGTCGCCGGTGTCGCTCGTGCCTGCCGCCGGGTGGCGGCGAGCCAGAGCGAGCCATGACCGCAGCTCGTCGCGCCCGCCCGGCGCATGCCACGACTCGAGCAGCGCATCCATCCAGCGCGTGGTCCAGAAGGAGGCGCTGGTGGCGGGTGCGGGAGCGGTGGGCAGTCCGAGCACCCGGCGGCACAGGTCGGGGAGGGTTCCCATGGCCGGTCCCGGCAACCGCGTGGACCGGGCACCGGTGCGAAGGATGGAGCGCTCGGCGCCGCGCCGGTCGATCACATAGGTCGCAGTGGTGGCCTCCGGCGGCCCATCGAGCGTGAGGTGGCGGCCCTGGCCGCGCACGCGCAACCCGAAGATGGCCCAGCTCGCCGGTGCGGTCCACCCGGCCAGCTCGGTGAACGGGTGGGTGCCGGGGGGCAGGGCCCGGGTGCCGACCGTGAGGTGGTCGCCGTCGTCGACGACCCGCACGATCTGGTGGGCGCCGTCGAGGCCGTCGAGGCCGTCGAGATCGGCCCGGTCGACCAGGTCGGCCACGGTGTCGAGCAACCGGTCGGGAGCGGCTGGCGCGTGCAAGCGCCGATGGGATGTGGTGAGGGATCGCACAGGCACCTCGCAGCGACGGTGGGGTCGGGAGGCGATCCGGCGATCGCGAGGGTGCCGCGCCAAGCGCAGCGGGCCGTGGGCTGAGCATGCCATGCCGGTGCGGGCACGGCGAGGGCCAGATCAGGCGCTGAGCGCTCGCCGGTGGTGGAGGTGAGCGTCGACGTGGTGGGCGTCGTCGAGGTGAGCGTCGACGAGGTCCTCGACGTGGTCGATGCACCGGGAGGCCGTGCCCCACCGGCGCTCGGCGAGGATGCGGGCCAGGCGGGCATCGCTCGCCGCGTAGGCGTGCAGCACCTCGTTGGACAGCTCGTGGATCTGGGTGCGGTCGACCTCGATGGGAGCCAGACCCACGAAGCGGGCGATGGCCTTCAGCGAGCAGGAGATGCGCAGGGACGGGCCCACGTCGCCGCGGTAGACGCGGTAGGCATCGAGGTGGTCGTGGCCGTACCAGCTGGCCCGGTAGGCGCCGACGTGGCCCGGCAGCGGGGTCCGGGGCATGGTGATGCGGGGGTCGAGCTGCAACCGCAGGCCGAGGGGCAGCTCCCATCGCGCCGCTCGATCGGCGATGAAGGGGAGGTCGAAGGCGGCGCCGTTCCAGGTGGCCAGCACGCCGGGCTCGAGCTGGCGCAGCCGTTCGTCGAGCTCTGCCAGCAGGACGTGCTCAGGACCGGTGAAGATCTCCTCGTAGCCAGGACCGGCCAAGGCGACGGTGACGACGGCAGCCACCCGGGGGTCGAGGCCGTTCTCCGTGGTGTCCGTTTCGATGTCGAGCCCGTAGACCACTGGCCGTCGGCGCATGGCGTTCCCCGCAGTCCGCTTGGTGTCAGCGAGCGTAGGAACGCGGTGGGGTGAGGTGGTGGATGCTCGTCGGGTCAGCGCAAGCCGGGGATGGGGAGGCGGGTGAGCGAGCGCACCCGTCGCGCGATGTCCGGGGTGAGGGGCTCGTCGAGGTGCTCGAGCTCGAAGGTGACGGCGAGCTCGCCGTCACCAGGACGCACCTCGGTGATGCGGGCGCCTCGCGGCAGCGGGGGCAGCGGCAGGTAGCCGCGGAGGAACCGCACCAGCGGAGTGGGCAGCCCGACGATGGTCATCCGCTTCGGTTGCAGGCGCAGGAAGCGACCGGCCACCTCGAGGTCGGCCACGGTCTCGCTCATCTTGAAGCCGCGCACCCCGGTGGTGAGCATCACGCCGTCGGTGGTGAGGGCGAGCCGGATGGGCAGGTGGGCCGTGCGCGTCCAGCGATCCACGTTGCTCTGGGTGACGTAGGCCCTGAGCGACACCGGACCAGCCTGGAGGTGGGGCGGGAGCCCGGGCGTGATGCGCACGTGCTCGGCTCGGATCACGAGGCGATCGATCACGAGCCCGGCGGCCAGCACAGCCGGCACCTCGATCTTCACGACGTCGAGCTCGCCCCGCAGCATGCCGGCGGCAGTCATCTTCACCCGTGGCCTGATCGGGTGGTCGATGAGGCGCGACGCGGCGTCGTCGATGAGCGCGAGCAGCGACGCCACCAGCGGTGGGTCGTGGCGAGCGTCGTCGCTGGCTGCGGCCGCCGCGGCCACCACCTCAGGGTCGTCGATGAGACCCCATGGCGAGTGCACGTGCGGGGGACCCGCTAGATCGTCGAGCTCGTCGTCGGGGGTCGTCACGATGGCGTCAGGCTACGACGGCGACCCCGTCGAGCGCTGCCATGCCTGCGCTTGTCTGTCCTGGCCGTCCCCCGCTACCGGCCCCGTCGCGGTGCTCAGAGCCGCTGCGCGGCCAGCGACGCCACCTCGGAGCGCTCGCAGTGGGCGAGGCGGACGTGGCCGAAGCAGCGCTCGCCGTCGAAGGCGTCGATGAGCACGGACACGGCGTTGTTGTGCTCGGAGAGGTACGGGGCGTCGATCTGGCTGGTGTCGCCGGTGAACACCACCTTGGTGCCCTCACCGACGCGGGTGAGGATCGTCTTCAGGGTGGTGGGCTCGAGGTTCTGCGCCTCGTCGACCAGCACGTAGGTGCCGTGCAGCGAGCGGCCGCGCAGGTAGGTCACGGCCTCCAGCGACAGCTTCTCCCGCTCGGTGAGCTCCTCGAGGATGGCGCGGGCGTCGGCGTGGCTGCGTCGCTCCGTGAGGGCGACCAGCGCGTCGTGCACGGCGGTCATCCAGGGGTTGAGCTTCTCGTCGAGCGTGCCGGGGAGGAACCCCAGCTCGGCCTTGCCCACGGGCACGACGGGCCGGTAGATGCTGAGCTTGTCGTAGAGGTTGGACTCCATGACCTGCTCGAGGCCGGCGGCGAGGGCGAGGAGGGTCTTGCCCGTGCCGGCCATGCCGTCGAGGGCGACGATCCGCACCTCCGGGTCGAGCAGGAGGTCGAGGGCGAACTGCTGCTCCTTGGAGCGCGGCCGCAGGCCCCAGGGCTCGGGCACGCGCAGCAGCGCCTCGAGCTCGCCGTCGTGGTGGCGCACGAGGACCGACTGGCTTCCCGCCCTGAGCACGGCGTAGCGGTCCGTGAGCTCATCGCGCACCTGGGCCACATCCCCCGGCGGGAGGTCGTCGATCGCGAGGCCGTTCGGATCCGTGTACACGGCGTCGACGGTGGCCGAGCTCACCTCGATCGTGCGCCAGCCCACCGGCCGGTCGAAGGAGGCCCGGCCCCGCAGGCGATGGTGCTCCATGGCCTCGAGGCCCAGCTGTGCGGCCTTGATGCGCAGTGCGGCGTCGTTCGAGACGACGACGGTCCGGCCGTGCACCGCCTGGCCGAGCGAGGCAGCGAGGATGCGGTTGTCGTTCTTGGCGGGGTCGAGGCCGTGCTCGCGGATCTCGTTGAGGTGCAGGCCGTTGGTCTCGATGCGCAGCGTGCCGCCGTTGGGCAGTGCCACCGGGGTGCGGATGTCGCCGCCGTTGGCCACCCGCAGCTCCTCGATGGAGCGGATCACGGCCCGGGCCGCCCGCCCCACGTCGTCCATCCGACTCTTGTGCTGATCGAGCTCCTCCACCACCACCAGCGGGATCACCGTGTCGGCGCCCGGGAAGGCGGTGATGGCGTCCGGGTCGGAGATCAGAACCGACGTGTCGAGCACCATCCTCACGGCGGTGGTGGGCTCGGGCGCGCTGGTGCGCGCCTGGTCGGCAAGGAGATCGGTCAAGGGCCCCCCAAAGGGTCACTGGAACGGGTGATGGGATGGTGCTGGCGGCGGGCCAGGGGCGTCGTCCGGGTCGCCGGCGAGCGCCGGTCGGAGAGTGCCGCGGAGGTGTGGATCGCCCGATGGGTCACCGCTGCTCAGTGAAGCGCACCGCGCTCCGCCGATGGTGGATGCTGCAGACGCGGCCCGTCGTGCCCTGACCGGTGGCGATCGTCGATCGCGGGTCCGCTGGTTTAGCGTCGCAGCATGCACGACTCAGTGACCGTCCACATGCAGGCATCACCCGAGGAGGTCTGGGCGCTCGTCAGCGACGTCACCCGGATCGGCGAGCTCTCGCCCGAGACCTTCGAGGGCGAGTGGCTCGATGGCGCCAGCGCTCCCGCGGTGGGGGCCCGGTTCCGTGGCCACGTGAAGCGCAACGGGCGCGGACCCGTGTACTGGACGAAGTGCAAGGTGACCGAGTGCGAGCCGGGGCGCGTGTTCGCCTTCGATGTGGTCGGTCCCCGTGACCAGGTCGTCAACTCGTGGCGCTACGAGATGACGGCGACCGACGGCGGTGCCGACGTCACCGAGTCGTTCCGCCTGGCCGACAACCCGTTCACCAAGGTGTACTGGGCCATCGCCGGTCGGGCCCGCAACAAGACCAACCTCGACGGCATGCGCCAGACCCTCGAGCGGGCCCGGTCCATCGTGGAGGCCTGAGTCGCCTCAGCCCACGCGGCTGTGCTTGGCGGCGTCGGCGGGCGTGACGCCCGTGGCCTCGACGAGCTCGGCCAGTGCGGCGTGGAGGCCGTCGGCCACCGCCCACACGTCGTCGAGCACGTCCGGGCAGGCCAGCAGGCCGAAGTCGAGCTGGTCGAGGTAGCTCATCACCGTCATGTTCAGCCCGCTGCCGTCCATGATCGGCCCGACGGGGTAGTTGGCGAGCAGCTTGGCGCCGGCGGAGTACAGCGGGAAGTTCGGCCCCGGCACGTTGGAGATCGTGACGTTGAAGAGGGGCCGGTGCGCGTCGGCCCACTTCATGCGGGAGTAGAGCCGTGCTGCGCGGCCGAGCAGCGCCGGCGCCGCGAACTCCGTCCACTCCTGGAGGGTGTCGGCGCCGATGGCCTGCTGCTGGCCCTTGGCCTCGGTCATGCACTCGTGGATGACCTTGAGCCGGTCGGTCGGATCGTCGACATCCGTGGCCAGCGACGTGAGCATCGAGCTCACCTTGTTGCCCATCGCGTCGCGCTCGTCGTCCGAGCGCACCGACACCGGCACCATCGCCACGAGCGGTGCATCGAGCTGCTCGCCTCGATCGTCCAGGTAGTCGCGCAGGGCAGCGCCGCACAGCCCGAGCACGACGTCGTTCACGGTGCACCCGATGGCCGCCTTCACGGCCTTCACCGTGGGCAGGGAGAGCGAGGTGTAGGCGTAGCTCCGCCGCGGTGTGAGGGCTGTGTTGAACGAGGTGCGAGGCGCCGCAAAGGGGGCGGGGGGCAGGACCGATGAGGTGGACGCCTGCCCCAGCCGGCGCACCTCCAGCGCTGCGGTGGTGGTGCGGGCCAGGGCCTTGGCCACGCGAACTGGCTGGCGGGCCAGCGAAGAGGCCGCGTAGCCGAGCAGCTCCGCATCGGTGGGCTGGCGATCGGGCTGCCACGAGGTGTCGGGCGCGTGCTCGGCGATCTCAGGCGTGAGGTCGAGCAGGGCGACGAGCAGCTCGTTGCCCGACGCGCCGTCGATGGCTGCGTGGTGCACCTTGCTGAGCAGGCCCACGTTGCCGCCCTCGAGGCCCTCGATCAGCCAGATCTCCCAGAGGGGCCGGGTGCGGTCGAGCGGCTGGGCCACCAGGCGGCCCACCAGGTTGGCCAGCTCGTCGGGCCCGCCGGGGGCCGGGATCGCCGTGTGCACGATGTGGTTGGCGATGTCGAAGTCCGGGTCCTCGATCCAGAGCGGATGGTGGAGCCCGAACGGCACGGTGGCCAGGCGCCGCCGGAACGGCGGGGCCAGGTGCAGCCGACCGGTGTAGATGGCGGTGACGCGGTCGAGGGTCATGCCCCCCGCCGCCGTGGAGGGGTCGTAGATCCCGAGGCTCGCCACGTGCATGTGCGACGTTGGCGTCTCCAGGGCCAGGAAGGACGCGTCGAGCCCGGTCAGTCGCTGCATGGCGTTCCCCTCATCGTGTGGCGGCGGGTCTCTTCCTACTACGGCCTTCCTACTACGGCTCGAGCGTGAGAGCGGGGGCGCCCCCGTCCACGCGCAGGGTGCCGGGTGTGCCCAGGGCGTCGACCTCGTCGACGGCGAGGCCGGTGGCGCACACCGACACGACCTCGCCCTTGTGATCGCCGCCGAGGATGGTCACCTCGAGGTGCAAGCCGTCGGGACGGGTGGCGGCGTCGACCACGATCACGTCGTAGGTGCCATCGGGGAGCATCGGGCCACCGTACGCGCCCCGACCTGCGCTCGGCGCGAGACTGATGCGGTGAGCTGCACCGCCGGTCGGTTGCTGGTGGCCGAGCCGATGCTCGGCGACCCCAACTTCGATCGGGCTGTCGTGCTCATGATCGAGCACAGCGACGACGGTGCGCTCGGCCTCGTGCTCAACCGCCCGACCGACCTCTCGGTCGCCGGGGCCCTCCCCAGCTGGGATCGGCTGGCCACCGAACCCGCCGTCGTGCACGTCGGTGGCCCGGTGGAGAGCCAGAGCGGCTGGTGCCTCGCCCGGGTGCTCGACCCAGTGGGCCGACCCGGCGTGGTGCGCCTGCTGGGCGATCTCGGCCTCGTCGACCTCGAGCTCGACCCCGCGGAGGTGTCGAGCTGGATCACCGACCTGCGCCTCTACGCCGGGTACTCGGGCTGGGGTCCGGGACAGCTCGACGACGAGCTGTCCCAGGAGGCCTGGTTCGTGGTCGACGCCGAGCCGAGCGACCCGTTCCTTGCCGACGGCGCCTCGCTCTGGCGGCGGATCCTGGCCCGCCAGCACGGATCGCTGGCGCGGCTCTCGCTCTTCCCGCCCCACCCCAGCCTGAACTGATCCGCCCCGCCCCGCTGGGTAGGTTGCTCCCCGATGGCTGCACTGGGGCGACGGACGGGACTGGTGCTGGCGTCGCTGGCCCTGCTGGCCGCCGCGTGCGGCGGGGGGTCGGAAGGGGCGGGCCCTGGGCGACCCGACGCCAGCACCACGACCGGCGCGGGCGCTCCCCCGGCCGGGGGGATCGACGATCCCACCAGCACCACCACCACGGGTGGCGGAGGGCCTCCCGTCACCGCCGACGGCCTCGCCGACGACGGCGGCCAGCCTCCTTCCGCCACCGACGGAAGTGAAGAGGGCAACGTGCTCCCCGTCGGCTCGGGGCGCGTCGGCCAGCTCGGCCCCGCCCTCCTGCGACCGGGTCGGGGGGACCGGGTGGTGGTGGAGGTGCGCGCCCAGGCCGGCGCCAGCCCCAGGGGAGAGACGCTCGACCACCTCGTGGACGTGCTGCGCAGCGCCTCCGGCAAGGAGGTGGGGGTGGACGGCGTGGACCAGCTGCTCGGGACGGGGAAGGACTGGAGTGCCCGGGACATCGTCGACGCGGCTGCCTCGATGGCTCAGATCGAGTCCGGCCGCGCGCAGGTGGTGCTGCGCCTGCTGTTCCTCCGGGGCACGTTCGAGGGCGACACCGGGGTGCTGGGCGTGGCCGTGGCCGGCGATGTGGCGGCCGTGTTCGTCGACCAGATCGACTCGGCCGCCGGCCTTCTCGTCGACCCGGCCGTGGTGGAGGACGCGGTGTCGGTCCACGAGGTCGGGCACCTGCTCGGGCTGGTGGACCTCGTGCTCGGCACCGGGCGCGGCGACCCCGACCACCCGGGCCACTCCCGCAACCGCCGCTCGGTCATGTACTGGCAGGTGGAGTCGGATCTCGTCGTCCAGCTGCTCGAGGGTGGCATCCCCCGCGACTTCGACAGCGACGACCGCGCCGAGCTGGCCGCCATCCGGGCCGGCTGATCGCTACAGGTCGTCGAGCAGCTTGAAGGCCTCGCCCTGGTCCACACCGCCGAGCGCCCCGTGGCGGGCCAGTGCTGCTCGCATGCGGTCGTAGAAGGCACGGGCCTGACGGTCGCGCTCGGTCGGGTCGGCGTCGGCGTCGATGTGCATCGTGGAGAGCAGCTGGCTGGTGTGGGCGTGCAGGGCGGCCAGCTTGGCGTCGGCGTGACCGGCGACGTCCTCGACGTGATCGGGCTCGTCGGCCTCGAAGAGCAGGAGCGTCTCGGGTCGGTGATGGGCGAGGGCCTGCTCCGGGAAGAAGTGAGGATCGCGGGCGGCCACGACGCCCTCCACGGTCAGCAGGCCGGCGTGGCGGTGGTCGGGGTGCAACCGGTAGCGCTTCCAAGGGTCGTGACCCAGCACGACGGTGGGCTGCAGACGTCGGATCCAGTAGGCCAGCTCCCAGCGCTGGCGCAACCCCGACTCGAGCTCGCCGTCCGGCCAGCCCAGGAACACGCACTGCCCCGTGGCGCCGAGTGCGGCGGCGGCCGCTCGTTGCTCCGCTTGGCGGGCCACCACGAGCTCGGCTGTGTCGGTGGACGGGTCCCAGCTGCCCTTCGAGCCATCCGTGCAGATCAGGTGGTGCACCACGCACCCGGCCGCCGACCACTTGGCCAAGGTGGCACCACACCCGAACTCGACGTCGTCGGGGTGGGCCCCGATGGCCAGGGCCACGGCCGGGGTGGGCAGGTTCAGGGACACGGTGCCGCCGCCGCGGTCAGGAGGGCGGCGATGTCCCCGGGCAGCCGAAGGTGGTCGGGCAGCTGGAGGTCGCCGGGCACGTCGACGTCCCACCCGAGGCGGTCGTCGGGCACCAGGCGGGCCAGGAGTCCGAGCCGAGCTGCTTCGGCCCGGTGCGTGGCGAAGCTGGCCGCCCCGTAGGCGAAGCGGAACCCGGCCCCGGTCGGGACGCAGGCCACGTTGGTGCCGTCTCGGTGGCGGTCGGGCACGAGGGTGGCGTAGCCCGTGCCGGCGTCGGCCAGCCAGGCCAGGTCGACCGCCAGCGGGAGATCGGCATGGGCGACGATGGCCAGGTCGACGTTCCGGCGGGCCAGGTGGTCGATCCCCGCCTCGACGGCGCCGTTGAGGCCCAGACCCGGGGTCCAGACCGCCTCTGCGCCCTGACGTTCGGCCCAGGCCCGCACCTCGTCGTCGTCGCAGACCACGAAGGCGGGGAGCGGTCCGGCCGCCCGCAGGACGCGCGTCGCCATGGCCCGTGCGAGCTCGGCGCGGGTGGCCGGCTCCAGCATCGGCGCCAGGCGGAGCTTGGCGCGGGCGAAGGCCTTCACGGGCACGATCACGGCGGCCCTGGGCGCGCTCGCTCGAGTGACGGGACCATCGACCACCGCGCCACCCTAGGCAGGTGGTGCGGCCGTGCGATCCACGACCGGCAACCGCACCACGAACCGGGCGCCCGCGGCGTGGTCGGGGTCGATGGCCACCGTCCCCCCGTGGCGTCGGACGATCTCGGCCACGATGGCCAAGCCCAGACCGGTGCCCCCGTCGTGGCGGGAGTCGTCGAGCTGTGCGAACCGCTCGAACACCCGAGCTCGGTCGGCGGCGGGGATCCCCGGTCCGTCATCGCTGACCGCCAGCTCGACGGTGTCAGCGGCCGAGCCCGCGCTCAGCTCCACGCGCACCGCGCCCCGGGCGTGCCGCACGGCGTTGTCGAGCAGGTTGGCGACGACGCGCTCCAGGCCCGACCGCTCGCCGTGCACCCAGGCGGTGTCGAGGGGCGCGACCTCCACCGCGACGTCCACCGTGCCATCCGCCGTGCCATCCCGTGAGCGGGCGCCCATGCGGAAGGCCTGGTCTCGCACGACCTCCGCGAGGTCCACCGGCTCCGCCCGCGCCATCGGTGCCTCGGCGTCGGTGCGGGCGAGGAGCAGCAGGTCATCGACGAGCGCCTGCAGGCCGATGGCCTCCTCGAGGATGCTGCGGTGGGTGGCGGCCAGGTCGGCGCCCTCGGGATGGGAGAGGTCCACCTCCACCTCGGTGCGCATCCGGGTGAGCGGACTGCGCAGCTCGTGGGAGGCGTCGGCGACGAAGCGCTGCTGACGCCCCGACGCCTCGTCGACGCGATCGAGCATGGCGTTCATGGTGCGGGCCAGCCGGCCGATCTCGTCGTTGGAGCGGGGGACAGGGACGCGCCGGTGCAGGGCGCCCCCGTGGATGGCTTCCACCTCGGTGCGGATCGACTCCACGGGCCGCAGCGTGCGACCGACCAGCCACCAGGTGAGGGCAGCCAGCAGCAGCACCACTGGCGGCACGGTGACGAGGAGGGAGGATCGCAGCGCCCGCACGCTCTGGCTGATGTCGTCGGTGGTGGCCGCGATGTGGACCGCCACCGGTGGCGACGAGTCGATGAGCACGGACACCGCCCGAAACGGGGCGTCGTCGACCGGAAGGCGACCGATGTCGCGGGCCCGACTCCGGCCCCCCTCCGGCCACGGGGCGATGGGCGCCAGGTCCGCGGCGTTGGCGGAGGCCACCACCACGCGACTGTCGCGCGTCACCACCTGGGCCACGGTGTCCTCGTCGCCGAGGCCGGTCAGCACCGTGGGCACCGGCCCGTCGGTGATCTGGCGACCGATGGCGCGGGCGTCGCTCAGGGCCCGCTCGTCGAGGGTGGCGGTGAGGGTGGTCTCCTGGTTGCGGACCAAGACCGCACCGGTTCCGGTGAGCACCACGAAGGCGGCCACGCCGGCCGCCGCCGTGACCCGGGATCGCACGGAGACCAGCACCCAAGTCGCCATGTCAGCGCCCGACCAGTCGGTACCCGGCCCCCCGGACGGTCTCGATGGACTGCCGCTCGAAGGGCAGGTCCACCTTCGTGCGGAGCCGGCGCACGTACACCTCGACGATGTTCGGGTCGCCGTCGAAGTCGTGCTCCCACACGCCGTCGAGGATCTCGCGCTTGGAGAGCACCTGGCCGGCCCGCCGCAGGAGGAACTCCAGCACGTCGAACTCTCGGGCCGTCAGGGCCACCTCCACGCCGGCCCGCCACACCCGGCGCTCTCCGGGGTCGATCCGCAGGTCGTCCACCTCCACCGGGGTGGGATTGCGGCCGGTGGTCCGCCGCACGAGCGCGCGCACCCGAGCGACGAGCACCGGAAAGGAGAAGGGCTTCACGAGGTAGTCGTCGGCGCCGGTGTCGAGCGCCTCCGCCTCGTCGAGGTCGCCATCCTTGGCTGTCAGCATCAAGATGGGCGTCCAGTTGCCGGCGTCGCGCAGGTCGGCGCAGATCTGGAACCCGTTGCGCCCGGGCAGCATCAGGTCCAGCACCAGCAGGTCGTAGGTGTGCTCGGTGGCCTGCCAGAGCCCGTCGTCGCCGTCGAAGCACACGTCGACGGTGAAGCCCTCGGCCTCCAGCCCCCGCCGCACCGCGGTGGCGATCTTGCGGTCGTCCTCCACCAGCAGCAGCTTCACCGGCACCATGCTGCCCTGTGCACCTGAACCGGCGCTGAACGACACGGGCTCGCCGGGTCAGGTCAGGTTCAGGCGGCCTGGCGCAGGCTGGCTCCACCAACCACGAAGGAGCACCCCCATGCAACGACGCACCAAGCTTGCACTCGGTCTTGTCCTGGCCGGAGCAGTCGCCGTGGCCGGCGCCGGAACCGCCATCGCCTCGGGCGGCGACGACGACGCCAGCGACACGGCCATCACCGGAGCCGCGCTCGACCAGGCGTCGGCAGCCGCCCTGGCCGAGACCGGCGGAGGCCGCGTCACCGAGACCGAGGTGGGCGACGAGGAGAGCTACTACGAGGTCGAGGTCACCCTCGACGACGGCAGCCAGGTCGACGTCCAGCTCGACGAGCAGTTCGCGGTGGTCGGCACCAAGGTGGACCACGAGGATCAGGGCACCGACGCCGACGGGTGAGGCGACCTATCCTGCGGCCCATGTCGATTCGGGTCGCAGTCATCGGAGGCGGGTCCTGGGGCACCACCGTCGCCCACCTGTGCGCCAAGAACACCCCCACGACCGTGTGGGCCCGGCGGGAGGACGTGGCCGCGGAGGTGCGGGACCGGCACACGAACAGTGCCTACCTGGCCGGCTTCGAGCTCACCCCGAGCCTCCACGCCACCTCCTCCCTGGACGAGGCGGTGTGCGCAGCGGACCTGCTCGTGATGGGCGTGCCGTCTCATGTCATGCGCGAGACAGCGCACGAGCTGGCCGGCTGCCTACGGCCGTGGGTGCCGGTCGTCAGCCTCTCGAAGGGCCTCGAGCAGGGCACCCGCCTCCGGATGACCGAGGTGCTCCAGCAGGAGCTGCCCGGGCACCCGTGCGGCGTGCTCACCGGTCCCAACCTCGCCAAGGAGATCCTGGCCGGGGGAGCGGCCGCCACGGTGGTGGCCATGGAGGACGAGACCATCGCCGAGGCCCTGCAGGGCATCTTCGCCAGCGATCTCTTCCGGGTGTACACGAACGCCGACGTCATCGGCTGCGAGGTGGCCGGTGCGCTCAAGAACGTGATGGCCATCGCGTCGGGCATGGCTGACGGCTTGGGCACGGGCGACAACACCCGCTCGGCGGTGATCACCCGGGGGCTGGCTGAGCTCACCCGTCTCGGCTGTGCCATGGGTGGCCATGCCGCCACCTTCGCCGGCCTGGCCGGGATGGGCGACCTCATCGCCACGTGCATCTCGCCCCAGAGCCGCAACCGCTACGTCGGCGAGCAGCTCGGGAAGGGTCGCAAGATCGAGGAGATCATCGACGAGATGCACATGGTCGCCGAAGGGGTGAAGACCTCCAAGGTGGTGATGGAGCTCGGCGAGCAGTACGGCGTGGACCTCCCGATCGCGGCGGCGGTCTACGCCGTGGTGCACGAGGGCGCCCCCGCCACCGAGGCCTATCGCGGGCTGCTCGGCCGCCACGTGCGCTCGGAGATGCACGACATGCCGCGCGACTGATCTGATGGCGGCCATGCGGCTGCGACAACGACCTCCCCGGACCATGGGAGCCGATTGGGTGCAGCCCCGGCGCTCCGGGCGCTCGACGACGATCGGGAACCTCGATGCGCGGTGGCGGGCAGCCGTCGACCCGGCGGGGCTGCTCACGCTCGTCGACGCCGAGTGGTCGCTCGACTGGTGGATCGGCGCCGAGGATCGCTGGCACCTCGCCTCCCGGGAGGTGGCCGTGCGCCAATCGCTGCAGGGTGGCAGCCCCGTGGTCGAGACCCGTCTGCGGGTGCCCAGCGGCGATGCCGTGCACCGGGCCTACGCCGCCCGCGATGCGACCGGCGCCGAGGTGATCGTGGTCGAGATCGAGAACAGCTCGAAGCTGCCCTTTGCGGTGGCCCTTGCCCTGCGGCCGCACACGCAGAGCGCGGTTGGTCGCATCGACGACCTGGCCGTCGACGGCACCTCCGTGCGCGTGGACGGCACCGAGGTGATGGTGCTGCCGCGCTCTCCCGGTCGCATGGCGCTGTCCGACGGCTCGGCCGACTCCGCCGCCGTGGTGTTCGCCGGCGCGGCCGAGCCCGCCGCCGCCACCGAGGTGCGCTGCCCGAGCGGGATGGCCCAAGGTGCCCTCTTGTTCCCGCTGGCCCACACTGCCGTGCTGCGGGTGGTCCTGCCCGGTCCTCGTGGCTCCCAGGCCGGCCCCATCGACCCCGCCCAGGTTCCGACGGCCGCCCAGGTGGCCTCGGGCTGGAGCACCCAGGCTGGTCAGGGAGCGCGCATCGAGGTGCCCGACCGCCGACTGCGCGACGCGGTGGCAGCCAGCACCCGACATCTGCTCCTCGGCCAGGGCACCCCGGCGGTGGCGGCGGCCCTCGATCTCGTCGGCTTCCCCGACGAGGCGGCCCGGGCGCTCCTTGCCGACCCGGCCCGCCTGGCCCGCACGGCGGCTCCCGGCGCCGCGCTGCACGCCGTGGCGAGGCACTGGGAGCTGACCAGGGACAACGACTTCGCGGCGCGGGCTGTGGAGGTCGTCGCCGCCCTCGTGCCGATCCTGCGTCGCAGCACCGACCCCGTCGATCAGGCACTCGGCGCGCGGGCCCTGTGCGGCGTCGCTCGCCTGCTCGACGCGGCTGGCCAGCCGCGAGCCGCCCGCGATGCCGAGCGTGTGGCCAGCGCCGTGCCGGCCGGCGTGCGGCCCGCCGCCGCCGCCGCCCTGGCCGAGCTGCTGTCGACGGCCGGCAGCACGTGGACGTGGCCCGGGATCGCCACCGGCCACGACCCCGATGCCAACGCGGCCCTCGTCACCCTCGTGCGGAACCTGCTCGTCGACGACGCCGGCCCTGGGTTGCACCTCAGCGCGGCGGTGCCCGAGACGTGGCTGGGGCAGGGCTGGGAGCTCCACGACGCGCCGACGTCGCACGGCCGCTTGTCCTATGCCGTGCGGTGGCACGGCGATCGCGCAGCCCTGCTGTGGCACCTCGAGCCACACGACCAGCCAGTTCCGGTGACCATCACCACGGGCCTCGATCCCGGGTGGTCCACGGCCGATGCCAAGGGCGAGGCGCTGCTGTCGCCGGTTGCCATCCCCGAGCGGTCGCCGCGCCGGGGGCTGTCGCTGCCCGTCACGATCGAGCCGATGCCGAAGGGCCGCCCGTGAGCTCCCACGGGCTGCCCACCGACGAGCTGGTGTCACTGCTGATCGCCCTCGGGGTGCAGGACGCCGAGATCGGCCGCGCTCGCGACGATGGCACCCTCGTGCTCCTCGCCATCGACCGGCTGGCGCTGGGACAGGACCTCGACTTCGACCTGGGGGCCGTGGTCGAGGCCACCGCCCTGCCCGAAGACGACGTCCGGCACATCTGGCGCTCGCTGGGATTCCCCGACCCCCAGCCGGGGGAGCGGATCTTCTCCACCACCGACATCAGCAACCTCACGGCAGTGGCGGACCTCATGCGAAGCGGCGTCGTGAGCCCCGACGTCACCTACGGCATGACGCGCGTCATCGGATCGTCGATGGCGAGGGTCGCCTCGGCGCTGATCGATGCGGTGAGCGCCCGGGCCGAGGAGGTCGTGGCCTCGGTGGGCGAGGACGAGATGGCCCAGGTCCTCGAACCGGTGGCCAGTCAGGCGGGTGGCTTCCTGCCCCTCTTCCCTGAGGTGCTGGAACAGGTGTGGCGGCGTCACCTTCAGGCGGCCGCTCGTCGTCGGCTCCTGCGCGGCGACACAGACGACGGTCCGGGCCTGGTCGTGGGCTTCGCCGACCTGGTCGGCTTCACCGCCCTGGCGCAGCAGGTCAGCGACGTGGAGCTGGCGGAGGTGGTCGATCAGTTCGAGCGGCTCGCCTACGACGTCGTGGTGGCTGGGGGCGGTCGCGTGGTGAAGATGATCGGCGACGAGGTCATGTTCATGGTCGACGACCCGCGCCACGCGGCCGAGATCGCGCTGGGGCTGGCCGATGCCTCACGAGACGCAGCGGAGCTGTCCGATGTGCGCGTCGGGATGGCCATCGGTCCGGTGATCGAGCGAGAAGGCGATGCGTTCGGCGTCACCGTCAACCTGGCCAGCCGCGCCACCGCCATCGCCTACCCCGGCACCGTGGTGGTGTCGCCGGAGCTGCGCGAGGTGCTCTCCGTCGAGCCCGACTACGCCTTCAAGAACATGCGCCCGCGGTTCCTGAAGCACATCGGGCGCGTGTCGCTCTCGGTGCTCCTCCACGCCGACGACGCCCCCAGCTCGCTGCGCGACATCATCGACGACCGACGCCGGCAGATGCGCGGCACCGTGCGCGAGCGGCTCGCCCTGCGAGGCAGCCCGGACGACGACGACGCTGCCGCGGTCGACGCGAGCTGACTCGCCGGGGAGCCTCGGTGGCTCAGCTCTCGAGCTGGGCCTTCACGGCCTGGGCCGAGCCGTCGTACACGGGCGCGAAGGCGGCCGCCATCTCGTCGGGACGCACCTCGTAGGTCCACTCGAGGCGGGAGCCGTCGCCGTCAGGGGAGATGGTGATGGTGGCCAGGTGGTGCTCGAGCGGCATCGGGGACTGCACGATCGAGTAGGAGATCGAGCGGGCCGACTCGTCGCGGCCCTTCAGCTGCTCGTGGATCTCCATGCCCATGGTCTGGAGCTTGCGAACGTCGCCATCCATCTCGCAGGAGTCGATCCCGGGCATCCAGGTGTCGAGCCCCTCGAACTGCCCGACCAGCGCCCAGACGTCTTCCGGCGTGCGCGCGATCGTGACCTCAGCCTTGCCTTCTGCCATCTTCAGGATCCCCCTCGTGGTCGAAGCGGGCAGTCTGCCCAATCGGCCGAGACCGGAGCCAGTTGGGCTCAGCGATCAGCGAGGCTGGCCGTGGCGATCTGCCACGGTCCCAGCTCGAAGCCGCCTTCGAAGGGGCTGAGGGGCCGGCCGCGTAGGTCCATGAGCCAGCCGTGGCCGTCGATGGCCACCGTCGCTCGCTCGTCGGTGGGGTTGAACACGCGCACCTGCAGCGCCCCCGCCTCGCGGGTGATGGCCGACACCTCGGCTCCCTCGATGGCGAGCGCCTGCCCGCGCGCCGCGCCCGCAGCCGCTGACCCACCGCCCCGCGTCACGAGCAGCGGCAGGAAGGCATCGTCCACCACGGCGTAGGGGTCGCGCCCGCCCAGGTGGACGGCGAAGGAGGCCGACACCGGCCCCTGGGACTGGGGTCCCTCCATGGCCGTGAGCGGCCCCGCGGGGAGCGGTCGCGTCGCCATCGGGCCCTGCGAGAGCATCCCGGTGCAGCGCAGGAGCGTGACGGCGAGCGTGTGGGCCCCGTCGTCGGCGATGTCCACGAGCTCGTACTCGAGCAGGCCCTCGTGGGCGACGGTGATCCCGCCGGCCGACACGAAGCGACGCGAGGGATACGTGGGAAGCCCCAGCTCGGTCGGCCCGCCCTCGGCCGCCAACCCCCGCTCCACCACGGCGAAGGCGCACTCCGCCCGAGACGACCGAGCTGGCTGCGGCAGCGGCAGGTGCACCCGCAGCCGGTGGTCGCGCAGGCCGTGGTTGTCCAGCTCCACGAGCACCCGCACGAGGTCCTCGCCGGCCCGCAGCTCGAGGGTCGTCCGCACCACCACCTCCTGGACACCGAACCGGGCCCCGACGTGCGCATGGGTGGGCAGCTCGAAGGTCCGCAGCACCTCCAGGCGGGCCCGCACGGGGCCGCCCTCGAGCACCCGCGTCTGCACCGCCGCCGGTCGGTCGACCAGCGTGTCGGTGTCGGGCGGGCACCAGTTGTAGGTGTCGCCCACGTCCCCGCCGTCGACGAGCGCGCCCAGGCCACGGTGGCCGTTGAGCGAGAAGGTCCCGTCGTGGGGGTCGACCTCGACGGTCATGATCTCGTTCTGGAGCGTGGTCACCGACGCCGTCACGGCCGGACATCCCGCCCGCCCGCCGTCCCAGGCCTGCCAGCCGTAGCCGGGGATGTCCTCGACTCGGGCCAGCACGGTGACAGCGGGCCGGTTGTTGACCCGCACCCGCACCTTCTCGCCGGCTCGCTCGGCGCGGATGGCGGCCAGGTCGCGGCGTACCGGGGGGGTCACCAGCGTGCCGGCCGCCTCCCGCTCGACGCGCAGCAGCTCGGTGCCGTCGGCCGCCTCCACCGTGAAGGAGAGCACGCCGCGGACGTACTCCAGCTCGCTCACCATCACCGTGGCCACGTCGACCGCGGTGTCGTCCATCAGCAGTCGCTCGGCGGGGCGGGCCGACACGAGCTGGCATCCGTCGGGCACCTCGGCCCCGGGGAGTCGCAGCTCCACCACGCCGCCCCGCGAGCGCTGCGACGGGTTCACCACGACCGGGGTGCGGCCGTCGACGCCGACGGTCGCCCCGAGCGCTTCGGTGGCCCGCTCGGCCAGACCGGCCGCGATCTGGGTGGCCTCGGCGAAGCGGTGCAGCACGGCGTCGCACACCTCGTCGACCGAGCAGGCACAGATCGAGTCGTGGGCGCTGTTGCGGATCACCTCGAGCCACGCCTCGTCGAGGAGCGCACCGGGCCAGAGCTCGGCGGGCAAGAAGAGGGCCGACAGCGGCTCGGCCAGGCGCTCCAGCGCCCGCTCGGCCCCGGCCGCCGCCTGCTTCACGTCCACCCGGTTGGAGGCCACCCCCATCAGCAGGTTGGCCCGGGCGCCGGAGCGGAGCTCGCCGGTCCACGCCGGCAGGCCCTCGGTGGGCGCGCGCCGCACGTGCTCGGCCAGCGAGCAGACGTGCAGCTCGTAGCCGGCACCGTCGTCGGGCTCCACCTCGTTGGCTTCCGCCACCACCCGTCCGAGCCACGACTGCGGCATCAGGTGGTCCGTCCCGTTCATCCACAAGATGGGCCCCACGAGCAGGTCGCCCTGCTCCTCGGCGAACTCGTCGATCCGCCGCAGCAGGGCCTTGGCATCGTCGGGCACCAGGGCGCCGTTGCCGTAGCCCTGGGGGAGGTACTCGGCCCGCACGGTGGAGCCGTCGGGCGCCGACCACCAGAAGCCGCTGCGATCGATGGCAGACGGCACGCCTCGCCACACGACGGCGTGCTCGAACCCGAACAGGCGCAGCAGCTGCGGCATCTGGGCCACGTGGCCGAACATGTCCGGCAGGTAGCCGACGTCCATGGCACCGCCGAAGCGGGCGGCCACCCGAAGGCCGCGCTGCAGGTTGCGCACGAGCGTCTCGCCGGACACGAGGAACTCGTCGGGCAGCGCGTACCACGGCCCCATGGCGACGCGGCCCGTCATGGCCAGGGCCCGGAGCCGGTCCTCGGCCGCCGGCCGCACGGCGAGGTAGTCGTCCACCACGGCCATCTGCCCGTCCAGCAGGAAGTGGGCGTACGAGGGATCGGCCTCGAGCTGCGGCAGCAGCTGGTCGAGCAGGTCGACGAGGCGCAGGCGGAACGTCTGGAACGGCGCGTACCACTCGCGGTCCCAGTGGGTGTGGGGAACGATGTCGACGCGGCGCTTGCCCATGGGCGCACGGTATTCGCTTCCCAGGGCGCCGGTGCGGCGCGATGCTCACCGGCACCGACTTGGTGCCGAGCCGGGTCTGCGACGTGAGGAGGCCGACGAGATGACTGTCACCGTCGATCGCCCCGTCGGCTCCGCGCACTGACGCACAGGTTGCGTCGCGGCGTGCTGTGAGCCGTCCGGGCCCGTCCCGCCCTGATCGCTCGCTACCCCAGGAGGACCCGTGCACCAGCACGACCCCGACCGCGCCGCTCCGGCGTGGCTCACCGACGGCCGCACCCCGGTCGTCGACGATGTGCTCGGTCTGCTGAAGACCGGCAAGGAGGCCGAGGTGTTCATCGTCGAGCGCCGCACGGCCGACGACCGCCAGCGCGTCTTGCTGGCCCACAAGCGCTATCGGCCGACCAAGGTCACCACCAAGGGGGAGCTCGAGGCCCTCGGCTTCAGCCGGGCCCGTGGCTTCACGAAGGACACCGTGTACCACGAGGGGCGGCGGTTTCGTCGCAGCCGTGAGCAGCGGGCCGTGGAGCGCATGACCGACTACGGCAAGCGGGTGCTCGCCGAGCGCTGGCCCGGCCAGGAGCTCGACGTGCTGGTGCGGGCCCACGCCGCCGGGGTCACCGTGCCCTACCCCGTCGAGTTCACCGGCGACGGCATGCTCATGCAGCTGATCGGCGACGGTGCGGGCGCCGCTCCTCGACTGGTGACCGCTCGCCTCGACGACGACGAGGTGCACCGGGCGTATGCCCAGCTCCTCGAGGAGCTGAGCCGCCTGACGAGGGCAGGACTGGTGCATGCCGACCTGTCGCCGTTCAACGTGCTCTGGTGGCACGATCGGCTGTGGCTCATCGACTTCCCGCAGGCCGTCGACCTGGTGACCAACCCCCACGGGTTCGACCTGCTCCACCACGACGTCACCACCATGTGCACCTGGTTCGGCCGCCACGGCGTCGACACCGACCCCGAGGCCGTGTTCGCGTCGCTGCTGGCGGAGGCATGGTGAGGCGCCCGGGTCTGCTCCTGGCGACGGGGGGGTACACCCCGGCCCATGGACGCCATCACCATGCTCAAAGACGACCACAAGACCGTGGAGCAGCTCTTCAAGCGCTTCGAGAAGGCGGGAGAGCGGGCCTTCGTCGAGAAGCGCGCCATCGTCGACCGGATCATCGAGGAGCTCTCGGTGCATGCCGCCATCGAGGAGCAGCTCTTCTACCCGGTCATCCGCTCCACCGTCCCCGAGACCGAAGACCTCACCCTCGAAGCGCTCGAGGAGCACCACATCGTCAAGTGGGTGCTCTCGGAGCTGGAGCGGATGTCGCCCGAGGACGAGCGCTTCGACGCCAAGGTCACGGTGCTCATGGAGAACGTGCGCCACCACGTCGAGGAGGAGGAGGACGACCTCTTCCCCATGGTCCGCGACGAGCTGGGCCGCGGTGCGCTGGGCGACCTCGGTGACGCCATGGCCGCCGCCCGCAAGGTGGCTCCTACGCATCCACACCCCCGCTCGCCCGACGTGCCGCCGGGCAACCTCGTGCTCGGCACGGCCGCCGGCGTGGCGGATCGGGTCGGGGACACGGTGAGCGGCCTGGCCCAGGGGAGCCTGGCCGCCGTCGGCGACGTCATCGCCACGATCCTGCAGCGCAAGAGGCCGCGTCGCTCGCCGCGGGGCTCGAGCACGGCCCGCCGCACGGCGGAGCAGGTTCGCAACCGGGCCGCCGACGCCACCGAGACCGCCATCAACGCCACCCGCCGGGCCAAGGCCGAGACCAAGGAGAGCGCTGACCGGGCTTCCCGCACGGCCGGCGCTGCCTCACGGGGCACCAAGCGCACGGCCCGGGCCGCCAACGCCGGGGCCAAGAGCACTGCCACCACCGCTCGCAAGCGCACCGCGACGGCCGCCAGCGCCACCAAGACGGCGGCCAAGCGGGCCGCCACCACCACCGGGCGCACGGCCAAGGCGGCGGCCAAGGCCACCAAGACCACCGCCAAGCGCTAGTCGATCCGCACCCCGGAGAGGTCCTCGGCAGGCTCGGGCCAACGGAGGTCGAGCTCGTCGAGGGCCTCCACCAGGATGGTCGCCACCGCCCAGTCGCGGTACCACTTCTCGTCGGCCGGGATGATGTGCCACGGGGCCGCCGCAGTGCTGGTGCGCTCCACCATCTCCTCGAAGGCCGCCGCGTAGTCGTCCCACCTGGCGCGGGTGGCGAGGTCGCCCAGCTTGAACTTCCAGCGCTTGTCCGGCTCGTCGAGACGCGCCTGCAGGCGCTTCTTCTGCTCGTCCGGCGACAGGTGGAGCAGCAGCTTCACGATGGTGGTGCCCTCGTCGGCCAGGGTCTGCTCGAAGGCGTTGATGTGGGCGTAGCGGCGCCGCCAGCGTTCCTCCGGCACGAGACCCTCCACACGCACGACGAGGACGTCCTCGTAGTGGCTGCGGTCGAACACGCCGATGTGGCCGGCCTCGGGCACCTGCGCGTGCACCCGCCACAGGTAGTCGCGAGCCAGCTCCGCGGTGGTGGGCGCCTTGAACGACGTCACCCGCAACCCGGCCGGGTTGACGGCTCCCAGCACGTGCTCCACCACGCCCCCCTTGCCGGCGGCGTCCATCCCCTGCAGCACCACGAGGAGCCGGTGGGTGCCGTTGGCCCACAGCAGCTCCTGCAGCTCGGCGAGCCGCGCCACCAGTGGCTCCGTCGCCGTGCGGGTCGTCGCCTTGTCACCTGGTGCCGCGCTGATGTCGGTGGGGTCGAGCGAGGCGAGGCGCACCGCCGAGCCCGGTGCGATGCGGTGGAGCTCCCCGGGCGTCGCCATCAGAGCGAGCGTAGGAGAGACTGCGCCCGTGTGTGACCTGCTCTGCGCCCTGCCCGGCGCCACCGGCGACACCACCTTGTTCGCCAAGAACAGCGACCGCCCGCCCGAGGAGCGCCAGGTGGTGGAGTGGCTGGCGCCCCGGCAGGACGTCGGCGTGCTTCGCGCCACCCACGTCGAGGTGGCGGCCCACCCCGCACCCACCTTCGGGGTGCTGGCTTCCCGGCCCACCTGGGGCTGGGGGGCCGAGCACGGGGTCAACGACCAGGGCCTGGCGGTCGGCAACGCCACGATCTACACGACGCTCGACCCGAGATCGGCCCCCGATGGGCTCACCGGGATGGACCTCGTGCGCTTGGTGCTCGAACGGGCGCCGGATGCGGATCGGGCGGTGTCGCTGCTGGCCGAGCTCCTCAGCGCCGTGGGCCAAGGTGGGTCGGGTCACGCCGATCAACGGCGACCGTACTGGTCGTCGTTCCTCCTGGCCGACCCCCGCCGGGCGTACGTCGTGGAGACCTCCGGCGACACCGGCGCGGTCGAGGTGGTGGACGACGTGCGGGCCATCTCCAACCGCACCACGATCGCCGGCTTCGCTGTCGAGGTGGCCCACCCCCGCCAGCCCGTCGACCGCCTCGTGCAGCCGCGTCTCGACGCGTCGGCTGCTGTGCTGGCTCGCCGGCCGGTCACGGTCGACGCCCTCCAGGAGCACCTGCGCTCCCACGCCGGCGGCGCGGATGGCTGGACCGTGTGCATGCACGTCGAGGACCCGAAGCACCGCGAGGTCACCACCGCCTCGATGGTCGCCGAGCTGCCCCTCGTCGGCCCCCCGGTCGTCCACGCACTGGTGGGGTCGCCCTGCCGCGCCACGTACCAGCAGCTCGAGGTGTCGGGCGCCCTGGGAGCCCACGACGTCGTGCTCCTCGACTGAGCCCCGGGTGGCCGCCAGGTGAACCTTGGGTGTCGCGAGAGGTGTCGACCGGCCGACCACGAATGGTGAGGCGTGGATCGCCGATCGTTCATGCAAGGCGCCCTGGCCACGGCCGGTGCTGCCGCCCTCGCCCGCCCGACCGCGGCGGGCGCTGACCCCGTCAACCTGGCCTTGCCCTCGGCCCGGGCCGGTCGTCGCAAGGCCCGCACACCCGTGGAGCACCTGGTGGTGGTGATGATGGAGAACCGCTCCGTCGACCACTACCTGGGCTGGTACGGCGTGGAGAACCCCGACTTCGACGCCACGCAGGTGCGCACGTTCCGCGATCTCCGCCAGGGCCCGGACGGCCCGCTGATCACGACCGAGCCATGGGGCCAGCGCGGTCGCAAGAACTTCCACGGGCGTGGGTTCGAAGACCCCTCCCACGGCTGGACGGGTGGCCGGGCCGAGCGCAACCGGGGGGCCTGCGACGGCTGGTTGCACCCGGTGACCGGCAACGACGAGCTGGCGCTGGCCACCTACGACGCCCGTGACATCCCCGTGTGGGCGCGGTTGGTGCGCGACTACCAGGCCTACGACCGCTGGTTCTGCTCGCTGCTGGGCCCGACGCAGCCGAACCGGTACTACCTCCACTCGGCCACGTCGGGCGGCCTGAAGAACAACGACCTCCCGCCGCAGAAGGCACAGGAGCACCCGGAGTGGGCCCTCGGGTGGGACTGGCCGACCCTGTGGACCCTCTGCGATGCCTATGGCATCACGGCGAAGTACTACTACTCGAACCTCCCCCAGATCGCCTTCTGGGGTGCCCGCCACCTGGCCCATGCTCGTCCGGTGGCCGAGTACTACGCCGATGCCGCGGCCGGCACGCTGCCGCAGGTGGCCATCGTCGACCCGTGGTTCATCGGCCCGAACGGCCTGGCCAACGACGACCACCCGCACGCGGACATCCGCCTTGGCCAGGCCTTCCTGTCCGACGTGGTGGAGGCCTTCGGCTCATCGCCCTGCTACCGCAAGGGCGCCCTGGTTGTGACCTACGACGAGTGGGGCGGGTTCTGGGACCACGTCGACCCGCCCCGGGTGGCCGACGACCGGGCCACCCCCAAGGACCCGGGCGGGGAGCAGGACTTCGGCCAGCTGGGCTTCCGCGTCCCGACTGCCGTGATGAGCCCCTGGACCCGTACCCCCGACGGTCGTCGCAGCAAGGTGGACCACACGCTGTACGAGCACTCCTCGGTGCTGCGCTTCATGTCGGAGAACTGGGGTCTTCCGCACCTCACCGCCCGCGACCGCTCGACCAACAGCCTGGGCCGGGCCTTCCGAGGCTTCCGCTCCTACGACCCCGACCCGTCCTTCGTGCCCTATGAGGCACCGCTCCACCTCACCGTCGAGCCGCTGCTGGAGGACCCCACCGGCCAGCTGGAGCAGATCCCGGTGCCGGTGTCGGGGCCGGCCGCCGTCCCGAACCGGGTGCCGGCCCCCGCCCCGCCGCCCCGCCAGCCCGAGGGCAGCGACCTCCACCGGTTGGCCGAGCTGGGCTGGTTCGATTCGCTGCCGGTCGACATCGACGGCCGCTTCGAGGACACGTTCCTCCGCACCCGACCGGACCTACTCGCCGTCGCCCGACAGCTCGCGTCCGACTGATCAGCGGCCCGTCGTGCTCGGCAGCTCGAGCACGAGCCGGGCACCGCCGAGCGGTGCCGTGTGGACGTGCACGGAGCCGTGGTGGTGCTCGGCGATGCGACACACCAACGAGAGGCCCAACCCGGCACCCCCGCTGCCCCTCGTGCGGTGGTCGTCCAGGCGGGTGAAGCGCTCGAAGACCCGCGCTCGATCGGCCTCCGGGATGCCCGGCCCGTCGTCGTCCACCAGGAGGCGGGCCATCCCGTCTCGCTGGTGGACGGACACCCGCACGGTCCTGCGAGCGTGGCGGCCGGCGTTGTCGAGCAGGTTGGCGACGGCTCGCCGAAGCTGCGTCCGGCTGCCCTGGACGATGACCGGCGCCGGAGCGTCCACCTCGACCGTGGCCCCGAGGGGGGCCCGCCGGCGCGCCTCCTCCGTGGCCACCTCGGCGAGGTCGACCGCGACGGAGTCGGGCAGCGGGGCGCCCTCGTCGAGGGTCGCCAGCAGCAGCAGATCTGTGATGACAGCCTCCAGCCGTGCCTCCTCGCTCAGCAGCCGCTCGGCGATGGCGGGCCAGTCGTCTGGAGCCGCCGTGCGCTGGGCGACCTCGAGCTCGGTGCGGATGGCGGCCACCGGTGAGCGGAGCTCGTGGGAGGCGTCGGCCACGAAGCGCTGCTGACGGGTCGACGCATCCTGCAGGCGGTCGAGCATGGCGTTCATGGTGCAGGCCAGCCGGGCCACCTCGTCGCCCGAGCGGGGCACGGGCACCCGCCGGTCGAGGGTGGTGCCGGTGATGGCCTCCACCTCGCTGCGGATCGACTCGACGGGTCGCAGTGCCCGTCCGGCCAGCACCCACACGAGCAGGGCGACGGCCCCCACGAGGAGCGGCAACGACACCGTCAGGCCTTCCTTGACGGCGTCGACGCCGCGCAGCACCGGATCCAGCGGTGCCGCGGCGAGGAGTCGCACCTCGCCGGCGGCGCCGTGCACCGTCTGCTCCGTGAACGCCATCGGGATCTCGTCGATGCGCACCACGTCGTCGTGGGGCTCCAACGTGTACAGGGGCGGCAGCCGGCGTCCGGCGGGGCTGGAGGCCACCACCTGCCCGTTCAGCACCACCTGGACGTACCCGCCGCCGGGTGCGGCGGCGGCCAGATCGAGCTGGTCGGGTCTGCCGCCGTGCTCGAGGACGACGCGGAAGGCGTTGAGGCGGGCCGTTCCCTCGTCGTGGAGCCGACTGGTGAGCGAGCCCTCCACGGTGTGCACCAGCCAGGTGGCGGCAAGGAGCACCGCCCCGGCCGTCACCACCGTGGCCGTCAGGGTGAGGCGGACCCGCACGCTCCGCAGTCCGTCGCGCATGCCGTCACCCCACCGGCCCGGCGCACTGGTCACGGCCCCCTCGGTCGCGGCGCCTTCGGTCACGGCGCCTGGGCCCGATCGTCGACGACGCGGTAGCCCGCGCCGCGCACGGTGCGCAGCGAGCGGCGGTTGAACGGGGCGTCCACCTTCTTGCGGAGGTACCCGAGGTAGACCTCAACCACGTTGGCATCGGCCTCGCCGTCCTGGCCCCAGACCTGCTCGAGCAACGCCCCCTTCGTGACCACCTCGCCGTCGTGGCGCATGAGCTGCTCGAGCACGGCGAACTCGCGCGCCGTCAGCTCGATGGCGACGCCGTCGCGGTGGCACTCCCGCGTGGCGGGATCGAGGTGGAGGTCACCCACTGCGAGCACGGCCGGGCGAGGAGCTGCGCCGCGGCGCAGGATGGCTCGCAGCCGGGCCACCAGCACGACGAACGAGAAGGGCTTCGACAGGAAGTCGTCGGCGCCGGTGTCGAGGGCCTCGGCTTCGTCCCACTCGCCGTCCTTGGCGGTGAGCATGAGGATCGGAGTCCACACGCCCTCCTCGCGCAGGGTGCGACAGATCACGTAGCCGTTGCACCCCGGGAGCATGATGTCGAGGATGATGGCGGCGTATCGGGGGTCGCCCGCGTGCTCCAACCCCGCCATGCCGTCGTGCACGGCCTCCACCTCGAAGCCCTCGGCGGCGAGGCCGCGCGCGAGGGCGCCGGCCAGGCCGACCTCGTCCTCCACGAGCAGCACGCGCATGCCACCAGTGTCGCCCGCTGTGGGTGGATCGGGTCGCCGTCGGCTGTGAACCCTCTCAGGCTCGGTCGCGGCGTCGGCCGAATGCTCTACCCTCGGAGCGATGTCGATCGCCGGTGCCTCCACCCGAGCACCTCGCTCGGCGCCAGTGCTGCGCAAGGCGCTCAAGCGCTCTGCGCCGTCGCTCGACACCGAGCGCCGGCTGTGGGCGGAGGGCCACGAGGTGGTGGTGGGGATCGACGAGGTGGGTCGTGGCGCGTGGGCCGGTCCGCTCACCCTCGGCGCCGCCGTCGTGCCGAAGGATCGACGGGTCAACAAGATCCGCGACTCGAAGATGCTCACCGAGCGCGAGCGCGAGGCGCTGTTCGACCGGGTGGCGGACTGGTGCGTGGCCTGGTCGGTCGGCCACGCCAGCGAGGAGGAGTGCGACGACCTCGGCATGTCAGAGGCGCAGCGCCTGGCCGCGCAGCGGGCCCTCGACGCGCTCGGGTTGCCCGCCCAGCGCGTGCTGCTCGACGGCAAGTGGGACTTCGTGGGCGCCGGCACCAGCGAGATGCTCGTGAAGGGTGACGCCCGCTGCTTGTCGATCGCAGCCGCCTCGATCCTCGCCAAGGTCACCCGCGACCGCATCATGCGGGCCGAGGCCGAGCACCACCCCTACTGGGCCTTCGAGCTCAACAAGGGCTACCCCTGCCCGAAGCACAAGGTGGCGTTGCAGGGCCTCGGACCATCCGCCATCCATCGTCGCAGCTGGGTGTTCATGGATCACCTGCCATGGGGTGGCGTGCCGCGCCTCGTGCCGCCGGCCCCCGTCGACCCTGCGCTGCGCTACCAGCAGCAGCTGTTCTGACGATGCCGGTCCAGCTGCCCAAGGACATCGAGCGCGAGGCCCGCCAGATCCTGGCCGACCTGCGCGTCGCCCATCTGGCCGCCACCGCCTGGCCGGTCGTGGCCGGCGACCTGGCCCGGCTCGACCGTGCGCTGGCCCACGGTGAGGTGGAGTCGGTGCGCAAGGCACTGGTGCCGATCTCCCAGGCCACCTTCGAGGGCAAGGTGCGGGGCCGACTGGCGGGGGCCAACCGTGCCGCGGCCTACGTGGCCGCCACCAAGCAGACGAGCGCGCTCCCAGCCGTGGGCGCGATCAGCGGTGCGATCCTCGTCGGGGTGGGCTACCTGCTGGGCGGCTGGGTCGTGGCCACCGGCGCGGCGCTGTTCGCGCTGTTCATCTTCGGGGTGGCCTTCGCGGGCAGCCACACCAACCGAGAGCGCGTCGAGCGGCGTCACACCCAGGGGCTCACGCCGACGATGGAGCGCACCGAACCGGTGCCGTCGGTGGTGGCCGAGGTCGTCGACCGCATCGAGGCCCAGCTGGCCGGCCCGGGGGCGGCCTAGCTCGCTAGTTCTTGAGGATGTCCTTGAACGGGCTGTTCGAGTCGATCCCCGAGTCCTTCGGCAGGCCGAGCACCCGCTCCCCGACGATGTTGCGCAGCACCTCGTCGGTGCCGCCCGCGATGCGCATCCCCGGCGATCCGCAGATGAACTGCGACCACGCGAAGGTGCCCCACTCGCCGGTGTCGGCCTGCAGGCGGGGTCCCAGGACCTTGGCCACGAAGGCGCCCGTGCGGGTGAGGTTGTCGGTGAGGGCCATCTTGGCGATGGACATCTCGGGCCCCGGCAGCTGCCCGGCCTTGATCTTGTCGAGGGCTCGCTGGTTGGTGAGCTTGGCCACCTGGTAGCGGGTGTAGATGTCCATCAGCTCGTCGCGGTGCACGGCACTGTTGGCGAGGCCGAACTGCTTGAGCATCTCGGCGAGGCGGGTGACGTTGGCGACGCCCAGCCCGCCGCCACCCCCGCCGGCGCCGATCGATGACCGCTCGTTCATGAGCGTCGTGAGCGCCACGGACCAGCCCTGGTTCACGTCGCCGAGGCGATGGTCGTCGGGCACCCGCACCTCGTTGAAGAACACCTCGTTGAAGGACGCGCCGCCGGTCATCTGGCGCAGCGGGCGCACCTCCACGCCTGAGGCGTGCATGTCCACGATGAATCCGGTGAGGCCCTTGTGCTTGGGGAGGTCGGGATCGGTGCGGCAGATGATCTCGCCGATGTCGCTGTACTGCGCGCCGGAGGTCCACACCTTCTGGCCGGTGATGACCCACTCGTCGCCGTCTCGCTCGGCCTTGCTCGTGAGGCCGGCGAGGTCGGAGCCGGCGCCCGGCTCGCTGAAGAGCTGACAGCCGACCAGGTCGGCTCGGTACATCGCCGGGAGGTACTTGGCCTTGATGTGGGGCTGCGCGTGATCCTTGATGGTGGGCGCCACCATGCCGAGGCCGATGCCGAAGAACCCCTGGCCGGGGACGTCGTACTTCGCCTCGAGGCTGGCATAGAGCCGGTCGTAGGGACCCGGGAGCTCGCGCCCGCCGTACTCCTCGGCGCCCGTGATGTAGCCGAGGCCGGCGTCGTACTTGCGGGCTCGCCAGTCCTTGGCGGCGGCCAGCTCGCGTGCCTCGGTCTCGCGGTCCACCTCTTCGAACATGGCGACGTCGTCATCGCCCTCGCCCCACACGAACGTCTTGTCCTCGGCCTGACGCAGCTTGGCGTTGGCATCGAGGAAGGCGACGCACTCGTCGCGGAACTGCTCGAGCGTGGGCTGGTCGGCCATGTGGGGTCCCCTCGGAGTACAAACTTGACTGTCCGGTCAAGATAGCCGGTGGCTACCGTCGACGGCATGTCGTCCCGCCGCATGTCGCCTCGCCGTCTGCCCGCAGCGATCGCGCTCGTCGTCTGGACGCTGCTGGTCTGGACCACCCGGATCGGCAACATCTGGGGCGACGATGCCCTGAGCGGCGGCGAGAAGTGGGGTCGCACCGGGCTGGCCATGAGCTTCACCGTGCTGGCCCTGGCCGTGGGCCACGCCGTGTGGCATGGGTCCTCGTGGCGCGGCCTCGCCGTGAAGGCCCTGGCGGCCTGGACGATCGGCGTGTGGGTGGTCCGGGCGGCCGGCATCGCCACCGGCGACCACGAGGCGGCCTTCATCGCCGTCCACCTGGTGCTGGCCGCGGTGTCCATCACGCTGTCGGTGGCCGCCGTCCGGGAGGCGGTGCGGGCGGGTGCCGAAGCGCTTGTGGCTGATCACCCCGCCTGAGCGGCCACGATCACCTGTGGCCACCAACGGGGTCCCCGAGCAAGTCGGTGTCCCGAGATCGACCGCCACCTGGAGGTCGGCGAGGCAATAGGTTCCACCGGGGCAGTCTCGAGGCAATCAGTTCCGCCAGTGGAACCAGTTGCCTCGAGAGCGCCCGACTGGAACCTATTGCCTCACGGGCGGACGACGCGTGCTCAACGTGGTTGCCGACCCCGCTATGGCGGACTACTACGGCCGACTCGGGTACGAGGAGACCGGCAGTCGGTACCTGCAGCGCTCGGTCTGACTCGTCACGCCGCCCGCTGCAGCTGGATCAGCCGGAGCGCTCGGGTGTCCGCGACGATCGCGCACACGCCGGCGGGGTCGCCCTGCAGCTGCTCGTACACAAAGCGCAGCGGAACCCACCCGGCCCGCACGACCTGCGCGTCGCGCTCACGATCCCGGCGGGCGGCGTCCATGCGGGTGTGCCACCGCCGCCCATCGGCCTCGAGGACGATCTGCGCGTCGAGGTACGCGCCGTCGACCAAGCCGGTCACCGGCCCTCGGCCCGGTAGCCGGACCTGACGCGCCGGAGCGGGGAGCCCGCCCGCTTCCAGGGTGGCGAACAGCAGCCGCTCGAGGGCCGACGACGCTGGTACGTGCCCCGCGGTGCGGGCTTCGAGGACCGCCGCCACAACCTCGACGCCCGGCTTGCCGGGGCGGGCCACGTCGGCGAGCACCGAGGCGATGGCGCCGTAAGAGGTGCGCTTCGCCCGCACGAGGTCGTCGGCGACCCTCCCCACGGTGGATCCGTCTTGCGTGGCGGCCAGATCGATCACCGAGCGAGCGGCCGTGGACGTGGGTAGTCCATCCACGGCCGTTCGGTGGCGACGGGCGAGGTCGTCGATCTGGTGGACGACGACGCCCTGCAGCCGGTGGTGCCGACCGTGCGGGTTGGTGAGGGTGATCGGCTCCGGCGGGAGGTCCTCCGCACCGTGGACCAGCGCGGCCGACTCGTGGCTGAGGACTGCCTGCGGTCCCGCGGCGAGGACGGCTGCCCACAGCTGCAGGTACCGCGTCACGGGGGTGGCGGCCAGCGCGTACACGCCCGGGTGCAACCGCGCCCATGCTCCCGACGCGAGGCGTCGGCTGATCGTGGCTCTCGCGAACCCGGCCTTGTGGGCCTGGGCAAAGGAGAACGCTCCGGATTGGCGGCCGGCGAGCAGCGCCAGGCGAGCATCACGTCCGTGTCGATCCATCCCGAAAGAATGGTGCGGCCCTGTGACAGTCCCTGGAACGGCGGCGGGTGGCGAGGCAATAGGTTCCGCGCTCGCAACCTCGAGGCAATTGGTTCCGCATGCGGAACCAATTGCCTCGAGAGCGAGGTCGCGGAACCTATTGCCTCGCGGGGGTTGGCGAGAGGGTGACGTCGAGGGCGAGGGTGAGGCAGCGGCAGCCGCCGCCGGCCTTGAGGAACTCGTCGACCCTGCTCTCCACGACCGTGAAGCCCCATGCCTCGAGCTGGCGACCGACGCGGGGCGGTGTGGACGGCATCACGATGGTGGTGCCCACCACCACCGAGTTGGCGCAGAAGGCCAGCGCCTCGTGGTCTTCCAGCCACAGCGGCTCCGGCACGAGGGCCTCGATCACCTTGCGGCCGTAGCTGTCCCAGCCCATCGGCGCGCAGATGGCCCGGCGCTCGTCGAGCGGACAGAACGTGAGGTCGACGTGGTAGAGCCGCGGGTCGATGAGCTGCACGGCCTTGATCGGGCAGCCCACCAGGTCGCCCAGCGCGGCGATGGCCGCCGCGTCGCTGCGAAACGAGTAGCCCGACACGAGGACGGTCTGGCCGTTCTCGGGGGTGAACGGCAGCGCGTCACCGGCGCCCTCATGGTCGAGCTCAGCAGGCAGGCGGTCCACCTGGAAGCCGTGGTCCGCGAACCAGGCCGCATCGATCTCCGTCTCGGCCTGGCGCTCGGGATGCCGGAAGTGGCTGGGCACGAACTGGTTGCCGTTGACGATGCCGGCGTTGGCCGTGAACACGAGGTCGGGCACGTTGGGGTGGGGGTCGATCGTGACGACCTCCGCACCGGCGAGCCGCAGGGCGGCCACGAGGTCCTGCCACTGGAGCGACGCCGCGTCGTGCTCGACGGCCACCGCCTCGTGCATCCACGGGTTGATCTCGTAGAGCACCCCGAAGTGGTGCGGCGGGCACATCAGGTACCGCCGCCCCCAGGCCAGCTCCGCCATCAGCGGCCACCGCAGAGCGCGTCGGCGAGGTGCCCGAGGAACGGTCCGACGTCGGTCACGATCCCCAGGGCCTGGTGGCTGCCCCGGTCGGCCAGCTTGGTGACCACCGCCTGGTTGATGTCGACGCAGAACGTCTCCACCCCCGCCGGCAGGCAGTTCCCCACCGCGATGGAGTGAAGGGTCGAGGCCAGCATGAGCGCCACCGTCACCCCCGGGATGAGCGCCCGCATCGCATCGGCCGCCGCCGCCGTGTCCGTGTGCACGTCGGGCAGCGGGCCATCGTCGCGGATCGAGCCGCCCAGCACGAAGGGGACCGACTTGCGGACGCAGGTCGCCATCACGCCTCCGGTGACGTAGCCGGCCTCGACGGCCGCCGCGATGGACCCGTGGCGGCGCACCTCGTTGATCACCCGCAGGTGGTTGGCGTGGCCGCCCTCGGTGGACGTGCCCTCGGCCACGGACACGCCGAGCGACGTGCCGAGCACGTTCGACTCGATGTCGTGGGTGGCGAACCCGTTCCCTGCGAACAGCACGTCGATCCACCCGGCCTCGACGAGCCGGGCTACGTCGGGGGCGCCTCCCGTGTGGACCACGGCCGGTCCGCACACCGCCAGCACGCGCCCGCCCCGCTCGTGCGCTGCTCGCATCCGGTCGGCGACCTCGCGCACGATCAGCGCCTTGGGCTTCTCCGACGACACCTCTGAGCTCATGAACTCGAAGGCCGTCGGCCCGCCCTGCTTGGCCGGGGCCTGCACGCGCACGCCGCCGCTGCCGACGACGATCTGGTCGCCTGCCCGCACCTGGTGCATGGGGGCCGTCCGAGCCCGTCCGTCGGCGATCACGATGGCGCAGTCCATCTCGGGGTTCTCCACGGCCAGCCACTGACCGTCGACGAGCACGTCGGTGGCCAGGTTGGTGGTGGAGTAGAACCCGGCTGGGAGCACGCCGTCCTGGTCGCTGGCCACCAGCGTGGAGGTTCCCGCGGACACCCGGTTGACACCGTGCACCTGGAGCTCGTCGATCAGCCGATCGAGCTGGGCCTGCTCGCCCTCGAGCGAGATCACGGCCTGGCTGACATCGAGGTTCGTGCGCCCGATCTGCACGTCGGAGAGCTCGTAGGCGACCCCTGCGTCGACGACCACGTCGAGCACCTTGGCCAAGAGCAGCGAGTCGACGATGTGTCCCTTCAGGACGACGGTCTCGGTGGACATGGGCTGGCTCCTGCGGTTGTGTGGCGGCGCTGCGACTCCCATGGGTACCATGCCGCCGCCTATGGGACAGCCGATCACCGTCGTCGAGAAGCCATCGAGCAACCCCGCCGTGCTGCGGTTCGAGACGAACCGTCCCCTCACGGGCATGGGTCATGAGCGCTACACCGAGGCGCCCAGCGAGCTCCTCGACAAGACCGGCGCGGAGCTGGCCCGACGCCTGTTCGCCGAGGGCGGCATCGAGGCCGTGCACCTGAACGGCTCGGTCGTCACGGTCACGCTCGGCCGTGGCCAGACGGGAGCCGGGCTGGGCGACGTCGTGCGCAACCTCTTCCTCCACTACGGCACGCAGACTGAGGCCCCCGTCGAGGAGGCCCCCGTCGAGGAGGCCCCCGTCGACGAGACGGCCGCGGTCGCCGAGACGGCCGCGGTCGCCGCCGACCCGCCTGCCGACGACGCCTAGCCTCTCCGATCGACCGGAGGGAGGCCACGTGCTCGGCAGACTGCGGGCCCGACAGGAGTGGGCCTTCTTCGGCGTGCTCGCCAAGGCCGACCGGCATCTGGCCGGGGCGTGGTGGCTGGTCCTCGTCCTGCGCGGGGTGCTGCCCGCCGGCTTCGCCATCACGATGGGCGTGCTCGTGGGCGCTGTCGAGGCCGACACGTCGCTCGTCGGCCCACTCGTCGCCGTCGGCGTCGTCTTCGTGCTCCTGCAGGTCCTCAACCCGATCCACCTGGCTCTCGGGTACAACCTGGGCGACCGCACGGCGGCCTGGCTCTACGACCAGCTCACCGATGCCTGCGTCGAGCCGCCCGGGCTCGGTCACCTGGAAGACCCGGAGCTGAGCGGCGATCTGACCGTGGCTCGTGAGTTCGATCTCGGGATGACCGGACCGCCGCTGTCGATCTCGATGGACTTCATCGCCGGCGGCCTCGTCGAGATGGTCGCCGGCCTGACCTCGGCCGCGGTGCTGTTCGCCTACGCCTGGTGGGCGCCGCTGGTGCTCGGCGGCGCCTGGCTGGCCACCCACTGGCTGCTGAAGGAGAGCGCCATCTGGCGCGACCGCAACACCGACGAGGTGCGGGGCGCCCAGCGCGATGCCGACTACGCCTACCGCCTCGCGGTGGACCCGCCGGCCGCCAAGGAGCTGCGCCTGTTCGGGTTGGCAGGGTGGACGCTCGACCGCTTCATCGCGCGGCGCACCCGCTTGCACGAGCTGCAGTACGAGGCCACCCGCCTGCGTGAGCGGTCGGTCATCTCGAGCCTCGTGCTGGTCGTCGTCGCCAACGTGGCGGTCTTCTGGTCGCTGGCCGACGCGGCATCCGACGGACGGCTCGACCTGGCCCACACGATCGTGTTCGCCCAGGCCGCCGTGGGGGCGTCGATGATCGCCTTCGGTGGGCTCAACTGGGCGCTCGACGGCGCCTCGGCTCCGGTGGCCGCCGCGCTGCGGGTGAAGGGGGCCATGGCTCCCGCGGGAGCGCTGACGAGCGGTGGACGGGGCGCTGAGGACCTCCCTGCCGCGGAGATCCGCTTCCGCGACGTCACCTTCGCCTATCCGGCCGGCGGCTCGGCACCCGTGCTGGAGGGCTTCGACCTGACGATCCCAGCCGGGTCCTCGCTGGCCATCGTCGGGCAGAACGGCGCCGGCAAGACGACGCTGGCCAAGCTGCTGTGTCGCCTGTACGACCCGCAGCACGGGTCGATCGAGGTGGACGGCGTCGACCTCCGAGCGCTCGACGTCGAGGCCTGGCGAGGCCGGCTCACGGCCGTCTTCCAGGACTTCATCCGCTTCGAGCTGCCGCTGCGCGACAACGTCGCACCGGCGGGAGCTCCCGACGATGTCATCCTGGCCGCGCTGGCCCAGGCCGGTGCCGAGGATCTCCGGTCGCTCGACACCCCGTTGGCCAAGGGCTACGAGGGCGGCACCGACCTCTCCGGCGGCCAGTGGCAGCGCGTGGCGCTGGCTCGGGCCCTCTGTGCCGTCGAGCTCGGCGCGGGAGTGGTGCTGCTCGACGAGCCCACCGCGCAGCTCGACGTGCGGGGCGAGGCGGAGATCTTCCAGCGCATCCTCACGGCCACGCGGGGCTGCACGACGATCCTCATCTCCCACCGCTTCTCCACCGTGCGCCAGGCGGACCGGATCTGCGTGCTGGAGCACGGCGCGGTCGTCGAGCTCGGCACCCACGACGAGCTGATGGCCGCCGGCGGTCGCTACCGCACGATGTTCGACCTCCAAGCCGAGCGCTTCGCGGCTGGGGAGCCGGTGTCGGAAGACGATGAGGGAGTGGTCCTTGAAGCCCTCAGCTGACACCGCACCTGACGACGAGCTCCCCCCGGCGCTGTCCTCGATGTGGCGACTCTGTCGGCTCGGCTACCGGAGCGAGCCGCGCCTGATGCTCGTGGCGCTGGCCCTGTCGTTGCTGGCGGCCTTGCCCGACGCCCTCATGGCGCTGTGGCTGAAGCTCCTCGGCGAGGGCCTCCTCGACGCCAACCGTGGGCTCGTGCGGGCCGCCGCACTCGGTCTCGGGGCCTCCGCCGCCGCGACCTGGTTCCTTCGCACGGTCTCGGCCCGGGTGCAGCGTCGCTTCCGCGACCGCGTGACCATCGCCCTCGAGGCCCACGTGGCCGGCCTGCAGGCCACCGTCGTGACGATCGCCCACCAAGAGCGACCGGAGCTGCTCGATCGGCTGTCGGTGCTGCGCGACCAGGTCTTCGTGCTCGACCACATGTACATGTCGGTGTTCTCCACCATCGGCTGGATCCTGCGCCTCGCGGTGACGGTGGTGCTCCTGGCCTCGATCCACCCAGCCCTCGCGCTCCTCGCGCTCTTCGCCCTCCCGACCGTGCTCACGTCGAGCTGGCGGCCCGGGATCGAGCGAGCCGTGGAGGAGCGCGGTGCCCCCGCCAAGCGGCTGTCGAAGCACCTTTTCACCGTGGCCACCACGGCCCCGCCGGGCAAGGAGGTGCGCGTCACGGGGATCGGTCCTCGTCTCGTCGCCCAGCGGCGCGAGGCGTGGGAGCAGTGGTATGGCCCGGTGGCATCCGCTCGGTGGGCGTCGGCCCTCTGGCACACGCTGGCCTGGGCCACCTTCGGCGCGGCCTACGTCGGCGGCATCGTGTTCGTCACCTCGGGCATCGACAAGCCCGCGGGCGACGTGCTGTTGGTGCTGGCCGCGGGCGCGAGGCTGTCGTCGTACATCGGCGCCACCGTCGGCGAGATCGGCTTCCTGCGGGGCATCTGGATGGACGGCTCGCGCCGCCTGGCCTGGCTGGAGGACTACGCCGCCTCCCTGACCTCGATGGCCGAGCTCCCCGTGCCCGACCGACTCACCGACGGGATCACCCTCGACCACGTGTCGTTCGCCTACCCGGGCACCGACCGCCTCGTGCTCGAGGACGTGTCGCTCACCCTTCCCGCCGGCGCCGTGGTGGCCATCGTGGGAGAGAACGGCGCCGGCAAGACCACGCTCGTGAAGCTCCTCGCCAAGCTCTACGAGCCCACCGCCGGCCGCATCCTCGTCGACGGTGAGGAGCTGGCCCGGATGCCGGCCGAGGGCTGGCGCGCTCGGCTGGCCGGGGCCTTCCAGGACTTCTTCCGCTTCGAGCTCCGAGCTCGCCACAGCGTCGGCCTCGGCGACGTGCCCCGGATGGACGACGAGCCGGCGGTGGCATCGGCCGTGGAGCGTGCCGGGGCCGACGACGTGATCGACCACCTGGCGGCTGGCCTCGACACCCAGCTCGGGCCCACCTGGCCCGAGGGGGTGGAGGTGAGCTTCGGTCAGTGGCAGAAGCTGGCCCTGGCACGCGGGTTCATGCGAGAGGACCCGCTCCTGCTGGTGCTCGACGAGCCGACGGCCGCGCTCGACGCGGAGACAGAGCACGCCCTCTTCGAGCACTACGCAGCGGGCGCCCGCCATACGGGCGACGCCGGTCGCATCACGCTGCTCGTCTCCCACCGGTTCTCGACGGTGCGCATGGCTGACCTCATCGTCGTGCTCGACGGTGCCCACCTCGTGGAGGTGGGCACGCACGAGCAGCTCATGGCCCGGGCGGGCCAGTACGCCGAGCTCTACGAGATCCAGGCCGCCTCCTACC
>JBKJIL010000055.1:0-16199 GCA_046598435.1 Acidimicrobiales bacterium | reverse complement strand
GGCGGACCGCTCGGCGCCTTCGCCAGCAAGCCCGTGCTCACCTGGGTCTGGCGACGCAGCATGCGGAACCTGCAGCGCCGGTTCTGAGCGTCACGGTCGGTCGCCCAGCAGGTAGCGGGGACCGCTCCCGCGGGCACCCGCCCGGTCACCTGCGTTGTACAGGCCGCAGGTCGGCAACGACAGGCACCCACAACCGATGCACGAGCTGAGCTGGTCGCGCACGCGGACCAGGGTGTCGATCTCGTCGTCGAGGCGCGACCGCCACGCGGCCGACAGCCTGGCCCAGTCGTCAGCGGTGGGGGTGCGCCCGCTCGGCAGGGTGGCCAGAGCGGCACGGATCTCCTCCAGGGTGAGGCCGACCCGCTGGGCCACCTGGATGACGGCGACACGACGCAGGACCTCCCGATGGAAGCGGCGATGACCGCTCTCGTTGCGCTCGCTGGCGATCAGCCCGGTGGCCTCGTAGAAGCGCAGCGCCGAGGTGGCCATGCCCGACCGCGTCGCCACGTCACCGATCGTGAGGAGGTCGTCCACCGCCACAGCGTGGCCGTCACGTGCCTTGACTTCAAGTGCACTTGAACACATACGGTCCCGAATCATGCGCACCGACCCGGTCCTCGCCGCCCCTTCCGACGCAACCCTCGTCGACGAGGTCGCCGCCACCATCGCCGTCCCGCGCGCCCGACCGGCCGACTCCTTCGTGCTGCACGCACCGCTCGAGCTGCTGGCCCGGGCGGCCCTGCTCCCCCTCGTGGAGCCCGACGGCCGCGACGAGGCGCGCGACCGACTCGTCGACCTGGCCACAAGCTTCCGGGCCTTCAGCGAGGGAGTCGACGACGCGCTCCCGCCGCAGGGTGGCTTCGCTGGCACCCACGAGGCCGTCGCCGCCCTCCGGGGCGCGCTCGAGCTCGGCGCCGTCGACGAGGCCGACGCGGCGGCGACGTGGCTGGCGGAGCGCCTCGACGCGGCGTCGCTGGCCGACGCCCTGGCTGACCCCGTGCTACCGCTCCTGTCGGGCGCCGCCCACGGCAGCATCTTCCTCTACCACCTGCCCCGTGTGGCCCCGCGGAGCCACGACGCGGCCCGGATGCTGCGCAGCCTCATCCGCGAGGTGGCCCGCCACCCCGGCTGGGAGCTGTCGTGGTTCCGCCACCTCCCCGAAGATCCAGCGCCTCGGCCGGATGCCGCAGGTGCGCTCGCCGATCGGCTGCGTCGTCCCCCGTCGCCCGGTCGGCCGGACAACGACTTCATCTACCCGATGATGTCGCTGACGGAGGGCAGCGGCCTGGCCCATGACCTGCTCCACGACGTCGTCGGCCTGCCCGTCGCCGAGGCTCGGCGGGTGCTCCTGCGCACCGCCGCCATGTCGATGCTCCAGGACGACGCCGCCCACGCGCCCTATGGCTGGTCGCACTGCCTCACCATGCCCCAGGCCACCCTCGGCGTGGCCGGCGCCTGTGCCACGCCGTGGCACGCGGTGGCCGTGGCCGCCACCTACGTCCTCGGGTTCCGCTCCATCCACGGACAGGTGGCGCTCGACCCCACCTGGGTGCCGGAGCCGACCGACGCGGTGGACCTTCTCGCCATGTTCGACGCGGGACCCGCCGCCGCGGCGGCAACGGCCTGGCACACCGCCGTCGAGCAGCGGCCTGCGCTCCGCTCCCGCCTGGCCACCCATGCCGCCGCCCACCACGACGCCCACCTCGTCAAGTACACGCTCGCCTGCATCGACGCGGCCCACGCCGACCCGCCGGCCGAGGCGCTCTACCTGGCCGCGGCCGCCCACCTCGGCGGCTGGTGGGCCGCACTGGACGGCGCCCGCCCTGCCTGACCCGCTCGACCGACGCGGAACCTGCGACACCGCGACGAGGCGGGGCCGAGCAGCACCTCGGCCCGGGCCATCGGCACGTCTGCGACCTCCACCCGACGTGCGCGACACCCGACGTGCGTGGCGTCTCCCCGCGAGGCAATGGGTTCCGCTGCCCGGCTCTCGAGGCGATGAGTTCCGAATGTGGAACCGATCGCCTCGGGCTCGTCGACCCGGAACCTATTGCCTCGCGAGGTTGCTTCCCATCGCGCCGGTCATGGGTGTCAGGCGGAGCGGGCGGGGGTGACGAAGCGGGGACCGGCCACGCCCACGTGGCTGCCGACGGGGCGACCGACGGCATGGCAGGCGAGGGCGGCGGCCGCCACGAGGCCCTCGACGGAGGCGCCGGTGTCCACGCCCATGGCGTCGAGGGCGTGGGCGAGGTCCTCCAGGGCCAGGTTGCCGCTGGCCCCAGGGGCGAACGGGCAGCCGCCCAGCGCGCCGACGCTGCCGTCGATCCGAGCGGCGCCGCTGTCGATGGCGGCCAGCGCGTTGGCCACGCCGAGACCTCGCGTGTCGTGGAGGTGCACGCCGATGGGCACGCCCACGGAGGCGGCGGTCGACGCGACGAGCGCCCGCACCTCGGTGGGCACCGCGACGCCGATGGTGTCGGCCAGGCCGATGGAGGAGACGCCGGCCGCCACCGCGCGCCCGGCCAGGGCCACGACCCGACCGGGGTCGATGCGCTGCTCGTAGGGGCACCCGAAGGCGGTGGCGATGGTCAGCTCGACGGCGGCGCCGGCGTCAGCCGCGATGGTGGTGACGGCCTCCAGTGCGGTCATCGCGTCGTCGGTGCTGGCGCCGGCGTTGTGGCGGCTGTGGGTGTCGCTGGCCGACACGACGTACTGCAGGTGCGACAGGCCGGCGGCCAGCGCCCGCTGGGCGCCTCGGGGGTTCAGCACCAAGCCCCACCGGGTCACGCCGGGTCGCTCGGTGCGGGCGCACACGGCCTCCGCGTCGGCCATGGCGGGCACGCGGTCGGGGCGGACGAAGCTGGTGAGCTCGAGGTCGGTGATGCCGGCCGACACGAGGGCCTCGAAGATGGCCAGCTTGGTGTCGGTGTCGATCGGGTCCTCGTCTTGGAGGCCGTCTCGCAGGGTCACGTCTCGCAGCACGACGACGCTCACGGCGCCACCACCGTCAAGAGGTCAGCGGCCGACTCAGCGGCCAGGAGGTCACCCAGCGCGTCGCGGCCCTGCAGGACGTGCTCGGCCATCAGCCGGCCGGCCCGCACGGGCTCGTGGGCCGCGACCGCGTCGCGGATGAGGTGGTGGAACAGGCTGGAGCGGGCCAATTGGGCGGCGTCGAAGTGGTGCAGGGCCTGGAACACGAGGGGCACGTCGATGGTGCGGGCGACGAGCTGGTGGATGCGGGTGTGGCGGCTGGCGGTGAGCAGGGCGCCGTGGAAGTCGGCGTTGGCGGCCTCCAGCACGCGGACCAGCTCGAGCTCGTGACCGCCGTCGCGCACCGCGGCCACGGCGCCGTCGAAGGCGGCCACCGCGAGGTCGAGCTGACGGACATCAGCGGCGTCGCACCGCGCCGCCGCGAGCTCGGCGGCGTAGGCCTCGAGGCGGGAGCGCACGTCGTAGAGGTCGGCGATCTCCTGTTCCGAGAGCCGCCGGACGCGCGCACCGCGGTTGCGCTCCACCATCACCAGGCCGTCGGCCTCGAGGCGCCGAAGGGCCTCGCGGATCGGCGTGCGCGACACGGCGAACTCCTCCGCCAGGCGCTGCTCGACCAGGCGCAGCCCGGGGCGATACCCACCCTCGACGATGGCCCGTCGGATGGCCTCGTAGACGTGGTCGGGGTGCTCCTCGAGGATGCCGCGGACGTGGTCGGTCACGCGCTCACGACTCCCCAGGCAGGCTGATGTCCCGTCCCACGTCACGAGCCTCGGCACCATCGGGCGCGGCCACCTCGACGATGCGCTCGTCGACGTCGTCGAACTCGGTGCGCAGTGCCCGCGACATCACGGCGTGCTGCAGGTAGAGCGCCGTGATGTAGGTGAGCTCGAGCACCTCCTCGTCGCTGAGATGGCTGCGCAGGGCGGCGAAGAGGCCGTCGGGCACCCGCCCATGGTCGTAGACCAGGCAGTCGGCGTAGGCCAGCACGAGGCGCTCGAGCTCGGTGAAGCAGGACGCGGCCGGCCAGTGCGGGATGGCGTCGATGCGCTCGTCGGAGACGCCGAGGGCACGGAGCGACTTGCAGTGCTGCGAGAACACGAACTGGCTGCCCGCGGTCCATCCGGCGCGGGTCTGGCCGAGCTCGCGCAGCACCGGATCGAGCTTGCGGTGGGGGCTCTGGTAGAGGCCGAAGCCCTGGACGGCGTGCTCGAGGACATCGGGCACGTTGGCGAAGGCGGGCCACCAGTCACCGGGGGAGCCGGTGGCCGTGCCGGGCTGGCTGACCGGGTCGCGGTCCTCGAACAGCAGGTCGTACATGAGCGTGACGATCGGGGCCTCGGCCTCAGCGCGCGTCACCTGGTGGAGTCGGGGCATGACGGCGCTCAGCTGGCGTCGGCCGCGGTGGCCGGCTCGTGGCGGACATCGGCGGGGCCGAGCTGACGGGTCCAGCACGCCATCTCGAGGAGGATGCCGTCGGGGTCCTGGAAGTAGATCGATCGCACGAACACGCCCTCGTTCAGCTCGGCGCTGATGCCCCACTCGCTGTCGTCGTGGTTGGCCACGTCGGTGCAGTCGATGCCGGCGGCCCGCAACCGCTCGACATAGCCGTCGATGGCCTCGGGAGGCACGGCGAAGGCCACGTGGTTCATCGAGCCGTGGGCCGAGGTCAGCTCGCCGGTGTCGGGGCGATGGGCGGGGGCGGCGATGCCGGGGGCGGCCTCCGGCGCATCGGCGAACCAGAAGAAGGCCAGCGCGTCGCCGTTGCCGCAGTCGAAGAAGAAGTGCTGGCCCAGCCCGGCCGGCAGCTCGATCGTCTTGATCAGGGGCATCCCGAGCACGTCGCGATAGAAGGCGACGGTACGGGCCATGTCCTTGCAGACGAGGGCCAGGTGGTTGATGCCTCGGAACTCGAAGGGTGCAGTCACCAGCGGATTGTGTGCAATCAACCCACCTGACGTCAAGTCATGCGAACTCTTCCACGATATAGACGGCCCGACTTGCCGAGCGACCGGCTGGTTGTACACAATGCTCGCCCATGTCGACACCTTCACCGCGCCGCGGTCCGCTCGTGGGCCTGCGCGTGCTCGAGCTGGGCAACTTCATCGCCGGCCCCTTCGCCGGGCAGCTCCTCGGCGACTACGGCGCCGACGTGATCAAGGTCGAGTCGCCCGGCGACGGCGACCCGATGCGGCACTGGGGCGTGACCGTGGAGGGCGAGGGCATCTGGTGGCCGTCGATCGCCCGCAACAAGCGCTCCGTCGTCGCTGACCTCCGCACGCCGGAGGGACGCCAGCTCGTCCAGCGCATCGCATCGGAGGTCGACGTGATCGTCGAGAACTTCCGGCCCGGACGACTGGCGGATTGGGGGCTCGACTACGACTCCGTGCGGGCCACCAACCCGGGCGTGATCATGGTCCACGTCTCCGGCTTCGGGCAGACCGGTCCCCGATCGAGCGAAGCCGGCTTCGGCTCCATCGGCGAGGCGGTCGGCGGCATCCGTCACACGACCGGCGACCCCGACCGGGCGCCGGCCCGGTGCGGCATCAGCCTGGGTGACTCCCTCGCCGCTCTGTTCGCGGTCGTCGGCACCCTGGCCGCCCTCAACGAGCGCCATCAGAGCGGTGTGGGCCAGGAGGTCGACGTCGCCATCTACGAGGCCGTGGCCGCGCTCATGGAGTCGACCATGGCCGACCTCGAGGTGGGCGGTGTCCTACGTGGCCGCTCGGGCGGCACCCTCCCCGGTGTGGCTCCCGCCAACGCCTATCCCACCGCCGACGGGTGCGACGTGCTGATCGCCGGCAACGCCGACTCGGTGTTCGCCCGCCTCGCCGACGCCATGGGCCAGCCGGAGCTGGCCACCGACGACCGCTTCGCCACCCACGAGGCCCGCGGCGCCAACTCGGCCGAGCTCGACGCGCTGGTGGCGGCCTGGACCTCGACCGTGCAGTCCGACGTGCTGCTCGAGCTGCTCGCCGCGCGGGCCGTGCCCGCCGGACGCGTGTACACGGCGGCCGACATGCTCACCGACCCGCACTTCCTCGCCCGCGACATGGTGCTGCGGGCCACTGCCCGGGCCGGCTTCGACCTGCCCATGACCGGCGTGGTGCCACGGTTCTCCCGCACGCCCGGCGGCATCGCCGACGTGGGCGCCGGCCTGGGCGAGCACACCGACGAGGTGACGCGCGAGCTCACCTCGATCGACGCGGTGCGATGATGCGCCCCTCCTCGCTGACCGTCCTGCGCCGCTACGCGCCGCTCCTCGTCGTGGTGGCCATCCAGGGCCTGCTCGTCACCGTGCTCCCCTCCACCGCCGCCGATGGTGGCGGTTCCGCGACCGGCGATGCCGACTTCGAGTCGCCCTACACCGCCTCGCCCACCGGCCCGACCAGCAACGGCAGCGACGGCGCCGACCCCGGCGCAGTCGACGGCGATCCCTCCCTCGGCACCTCCGGCGCGGCCGGATCGGCGGGGGGCACCGACGGTGGCGGCCAGGCCGGTCAGCCCGGCAGCCAGGGCGCCCCGGGCGACATGAGCCACTGCGTCAACGGTCGGCAGTTCGACCCTGCCATCGACTACTTCGCGCCGCCGTGCCTGGCCCGCTCCGACGGCCGCAACCCCGGAGCCACCTACGCCGGCGTCACCGCCGACGCCATCAAGCTGGTCGCCTACTACCCGCAGGGCAACGCCGCGGTGGACTCGGCGCTGCGCGCCCAGGGCCTCTACGTCTCCATCGAGCAGGAGCGAGCATGGACGGCGGCCATCGCCGACTTCATCAACTCCCGCTACGAGCTCTATGGCCGCAAGGTGAGCATCGAGGTCATCCAGGGTCAGTGCTCGACGATCCCACCGGACACGGCCTGCCTGCGCAGCGAGATGCGGCGCATCGCGGCGGAGAAGAAGCCCTTCATGTTCCAGTGGACGACGCCGCTGACGAGCGCCCCCTTCGACGAGCTGTCGGCGCTCGGGGTGCTGAACTTCGGTGGCCAGATGTTCATGGACTCCTTCTCGGAGGCCCGCCGTCCCTACCACTGGGACGTGCACATGAGCGGCACCCAGATCGCGCAGCACTTCGGCCAGTGGTGGTGCCGCCAGATGACGGGGAAGCCGGCTGCCTACTCGGCCAGCCCCAGCGTCGACGGCGGGCCGGGGAACACGAACGGCACGCGTCGGGTGCTCGGCATAATCGGTACCAACGACCCCGAGAACATCAAGATGCGCGAGGAGATCGACCGCATCCTGAAGGGCTGTGGCGATCGCGTGGCGCACACCTACGACGCGTCGAACGACCTCTCCACCGCCGCGGCCCAGAAGTCGGCCAGCGTCGCCTCGATGCGCCAGAGCCCCGAGGCCACCACGGTCTTGTGCCTCTGCAACCCCGTCGGGGCGCAGTTCGTCTTCAACGAGATGCAGAACCAGGCGTACTACCCCGAGACGATCTACGCCGGCACGGTGTACACGGATCTCGATGACGCCGGTCAGTCCTTCATGGAGTCGTCGGCCTGTCCGAGCCAGACGAGCTGCACCTTCGCCCGTGCCTTCGGCCTGTCGAGCACCGAGCCTCGCCAGCCGGTCGGCAAGGACCGAGCCCAGCGGGTCTGGTCCGCCACCCGACGAGCCGGCGCTCCGCCCTACGCGGGCGCCGAGCTGACCTGGGACTACTGGCAGCTCATGGCGTCGCTCCTGCAGGGCGCCGGCCCCAACCTCACGCCGGGCACCGTCGAGCAGGGCGCCTTCGCGGTCGGGTTCCGGGGCGGCGGCGACAGCGGCCACGCCCGCCGGGGCTTCAAGCCGGGCGTGCACAGCTGGAACCAGGACATGGCCATCACCTACTGGAACCCGGCTCGGCGCTCCCCGTTCAACGGTCGCCCTGGCTCGTTCATCACGGTCGGTCCCCGCGTCGAGGTGGGCGGCTACGGCCCCACCCTGCCGCCCATCCCGGTGCAGCGGACGTGAGCCTCGTCGCGCCCGAGCGGGCCACGCGGCTGCTCGGCGGTGCCATCGCCGCCACGCTGTACCTCGGCGTGGTCCTGGCCGTGTTCCAGCCACCCGTCGAGGTGCTCAGCACCGGGGTGGCCAACGGCGCGCTGTACGGCCTCACGGCCGTCGGGATCATCCTGGTCTACCGGACCAACCGCATCATCAACTTCGCCGCCGCCGGCCTCGGCGCCGTGCCCGGCGTGCTCGGAGCGCTGCTCATCGCCTCACGGGGCTGGCCCTTCTTCGCCGCCATGCCCATCGCACTCGTGGGATCGGCGGCCCTCGGAGCCGGCGCCGACGTGGTGGTCATCCGCCGCTTCAAGGACGCGCCGCGGCTCATCCTCACCGTCGCCACCCTCGGCGTCGTGCAGATCCTCGCCTTCGCCGCCATCTACGTGCCGATCTGGCTGGGCAACGACGGCCTCACGGCATCGGCCATCCGCACCCCGTTCAACCGGATCACGTTCCACCTCGGCGACCGCACCGTGCTGGCCGGTCAGCAGATCTTCGCCGTCGCCGTGGTCGCCACCATGACCCTGGCCCTCGGCACGTTCTTCCGCCGCAGCCGCACCGGCATCGCTGTGCGGGCCGCCGCCGAGAACCCCGACCGGGCGCTCCTCCTCGGCGTCCCCGTGCGCCGCATCAGCACGATCGCCTGGGCCGTCGCCGGGCTCTTCGCCGGCACCACGATCTTCCTGCGCTCCACCCTGATCGGGGTGCCCTTCGACGGCTCGCTCGGGTTCTCCGTGCTCCTCTTCGCGCTGGCCGCCGCCGTCGTCGGCAAGATGCAGGACCCGAACCGAGCCCTGGCCGCCGGCATCGCCATCGGCGTGCTCGAGCAGGCCTCGGTGGCCTCCACCGGCTCCCCCGACCTCACCACCGCCATCATGCTCGTGGTGATCCTCGCCGCCCTGCTGCTCCAGCGGGGACAGCTCTCCCGAGCCGGCGATGCCGCCGCCGCCACCTTCCAGGTGGTGAAGGAGTTCCGGCCCATCCCCACCGAGATGCGCCACCTCCCGGAGGTGCGGGCCGCGCGGGTGCTGCTCGGCGTGACCCTCGCGGTGGTCGCCGTGGGCCTCCCCACCCTCCTCAGCACGGGCGACCTCGCCTTCCTCACCCTCTTGCCCATCTACGCCATCGTCGCCGTCTCGCTCGTCATCCTCACCGGCTGGGCGGGACAGATCAGCCTCGGCCACATGGGCATCGTCGGGGCGGCCGCCGCTACTGCGGGCGGGTTCGCGGCCAACCACAACATCGACTTCTTCGTGGCCCTGGCCATCGGGCTGGTCGCCGGCGTGGCCGTGTCCGTGCTCATCGGCCTGCCCGCTGTCCGCGTGCAGGGCCTCTACCTCGCCGTCACAACCCTCGCCTTCGCCGGTGCCGTCGAGTTCTACCTGCTCAAGACGACCTACCCCATCGGCCGAGCCATCCTGCCCTCGGGCGACAACCCGCGCGTGCAGCGGCCGGTGCTCTGGCAGCGCCTCGACCTGACCGACGAGCGCACCTACTACTACGTGTGCCTGGCCGCCCTGCTGGGGGTGATGTACCTCGCCAAGCGCTTCCGCCGCTCCCGCAGCGGCCGGGTGCTGCTCGCCGTGCGCGACAACAGCCGAGCCGCTCCCGCCTACGCGGTGGACGTGGCCCGCACGCGCCTCACGGCCTTCGCCCTCTCCGGGGCCGTCGCCGCGCTGGCCGGCGTGCTGTTCATCTACCAGCAGCAGACCTTCGACGCCTCGACCTACGGGATCGGCCCCAGCGTGGAGGTGTTCGTGGCCACCGCCATCGGCGGCCTCACGTCGATCCCCGGCGCGGTGCTCGGCACGGTCATCGTGTTCGGCATCAAGCTCTTCGGCGAGCGCCTCGTCGACAACGCCTCCCTGCTGGTGACCGGGCCCGGGCTGCTGCTCGTGCTCTACGTGTTCCCCGGTGGCCTGAGCCAGATCACCTTCGGCCTGCGCGACCGCTTCCTGCGTCGCGTGGCGGAACGCCACGACCTCCTCGTGCCCTCGCTCGTGGCCGACCGCCGCGACGACGAGCCGCGCGGGGCGACCGACGAGCCCACCCTGGCCGGGGTGGCCCTGCCGGTGGCGTCATGACGACGGACCCCACGGCGGCCGACGCCATGCTCGTGTGCGAGGCCGTGGAGGTCGCCTACGGACCTGTGCAGATCCTCTTCGGCGTGGACGTCACGGTGCGTCGTGGCGAGATCGTCGCCCTCCTCGGCACCAACGGCGCCGGGAAGTCCACCCTCCTCAAGGCCGTCTCCCAGCTCGTGACGCCGATGGCCGGGCGCATCACCCTCGACGGCACCGACATCACCAGGGTCGGCCCGGTAGCCGTCGCCCAGGCCGGGGTGGTGCACGTACCGGGCGGCAAGGCCACCTTCCCCACCCTCACGGTGGCGGAGCACTTCACGATGGGGAGCTGGCTCCAGCACGCCGCCCATGCCACCGACGTCGCCGCACGCACCGAGTCGGTGCTCGAGCGGTTCCCGCGCCTGCGGGAGCGCTGGGGCCAGCAGGCCGGGAACCTGTCCGGCGGGGAGCAGCAGCAGCTGGCGCTCGGCATGGCCTTCGTGGCCCAACCCAAGCTCCTGATCATCGACGAGCTCTCGCTGGGCCTGGCCCCCATCATCGTGGAGCAGCTGCTCGAGATGGTGCGGGCCATCCATGCCGACGGGTGCTCGATCGTGATCGTCGAGCAGTCGGTGAACGTGGCGCTCACCATCGCCGAGCGGGCCTACTTCATGGAGAAGGGCGAGGTCCGCTTCGAGGGCCCCACCGCCGAGCTTCTCGAGCGGGGCGACATCCTGCGCTCGGTGTTCCTCGAAGGGGCGAGCGCGACATCCACCGCATCCAGCACCCCCAGCTCGGAGGCCCGCCCGGCGGCGTCCGCACCACCCCGCGCTGAGGGCCCGGTTCCCGTCCTGGTCGCCGACGAGCTCCATCGCTCCTTCGGCGGGATCCGAGCCGTCAACGGGGCCTCGTTCACGCTCCACGATGGTGAGATCCTCGGCCTGATCGGCCCCAACGGCGCCGGCAAGACCACCATCTTCGACCTCCTGTCGGGCATCCTCCCGCTCGACGGGGGTCGGCTGACCTTCCTCGGCACCGACATCACCGGCTGGGCACCCCACCGCCGGGCCGCCGCCGGCCTCGGGCGCTCGTTCCAGGACGCTCGGATCTTCTCGTCGATGACGGTCGCCGAGAACATCGCCCTGGCCCTGGAGCGCCACCTCGAGCATCGCGATCACCTGGCCGCCGCGCTCGCCCTCCCGAGCATTGCCCGCATGGAGGAGGACATCGCCTACACGACGGCCGACCTCATCGAGCTGCTCAACCTCGGCGCCTACCGCGACAAGTTCGTGTCCGAGCTCTCCACGGGGAGCCGCCGGATCGTCGATCTCGCCATGGCCCTCGCCCACGACCCCAAGGTGCTGCTCCTCGACGAGCCTTCCAGCGGCGTCGCCCAGCGCGAGACCGAGGCCCTCGGTCCCCTGCTGCAGCGCCTCCAGGCCGAGACCGGTTGCGCGCTCCTCGTCATCGAGCACGACATGCCGCTGCTCAGCTCGATCTGCCACCGCCTCGTCGCCCTCGAGCTCGGAGCCGTCGTCACCGACGGCTCGCCGAGCGAGGTGCTCACCGATCCGCGGGTGGTGGCGTCGTACCTGGGCGGCGACCTCGACGTCATCAACCGCAGCGGGGTGAGCGCGTGAGGTCCCACCGCCGAACGGGCCACCGCGCGATGGCCGCGGCCTTGGGCCTCGTCCTCTCTGGCGCGGCCGGGCTGACGGTCGCAGTCGAGGTGGGGGTCGGGGTCGGGGTCGCCGGCGCCGAGGAGCCTGCGGCCATCGGCTGGTGGACCAGCGCCCAGATCAGCGGCGTGCCCGTCGGCGCGGCGTCGTTCGTCCCCGAGGGAGGTCTCCAGGTCGCCAGCGGCTCCCAGGGGCCCGTGTCGATCGCGGCGCTGCGCATCGCGGCACCCGAAGGCACCACCGTCGCCCTGACCCTGCACCTCGAGGTCGGCTCCACGGCGGAGACGGCCACGGTGGTGGCCTGCCCGATCACCGCCGCCTGGGACCCCGTCCGGGCGGGAGCCCTCACCGATGCACCGGAGTGGGACTGCGCCGCGGCCCAGGCGACGGCCACCGTCGACGCCGACACCGCCCTGCTGTCGCTCACCCTGCCCCCCGCGTTCGAGCGCGACGGCATCGTGGACGTGATGCTGCTCCCGATCCAGGACAGCGCACCCTTCAACGTCACCACCGCCGCCCCGGGTCCCGACGCCGTGGCCATCGGCGACGGCCCCACCCCACCGCCGGCGACCCCGGCCCCGGATCCGTCGGCGACCCCGGATGGATCCACCGACGCCTTCGTCGCCCCCTCCTTCGACGGTGGGTTCACGCCCCCACCGCTCGGCCCGGACGGCACCGTGGCGCTGCCCGAGGTCGCCGCCCCCACCAGCGAGCTCCCCGCAGGGCTGCCCACTCGGCCAGCCTCCCGCCCGAGTGCGGAGCTCGTCGGTGCCGCGGACGAGCACCGTGGCCGCGTGGTGGGGGTGGCCATGCTGCTCAGCGCTGCGCTGGCGGCCCTGGCCATCCGCTTCGCCAGCACGCACACCAGCGGGGCAGCCCTCGCCGGGCCTCCCACCCGGGGGGTGGGCCGCTTCGCCCGCCCCCGCGACGACGCGCCGCCGGCGATCTGACCGTCTGACCGCCGACCGCCGGCGAGTCCTCAGGAGCCGAGTCCTCAGGCCACGAGGATGCCGGCGCCGAGCACGGCCACACCGAGGGCGCCGGCGGCGACGAGGACGAGCGTCGGGTCCTTGAGGTAGCGCGGGCCGACGTCGACCAGCAGGTGCCCGCAGATGAAGCCGCCGATGAGCCCGCCCACGTGGCCGCCGATCGAGATGCCGGGGATGGTGAACGTGATCAGCAGGTTCAGGGCGATGGTGCCGCCGAGGCCGCTGGCGAAGGGATCGATGCCCCGGGCTCGCATGGCGGCCACCGCCGCGCCCATCAGTCCGAACACGGCCCCCGACGCGCCGACGGTGTAGGCGTTCGGTTCGAGGAGCAGCACGCCGAAGGCGCCGCTGAGCATGGCCACCACGTAGATCAGCCCGAACCGCAAGCGGCCGAGGGCCGGCTCGAGCAGGCGCCCGAGCTGCAGCAGCACGAACATGTTGAAGCCGATGTGGATGGCGTTGGCGTGGAGGAAGCCTGAGCTGAGGAGACGCCACCACTCGCCGTGGGCCACCCCGACGAGCTGGCCGGTGAAGGGGTTGACGGCTTCCCCGACGAGGCCGCCGTCGATGATGACCCGGTCCTTCGTCTGGAGACCGCTGCCGATGCCAGCCACGAAGACGGCCAGGTTGAGCGCGATGAGGGCGTGCGTCACCACCGGCTTCGTGCGCAGCTGGCTGGCGCGCAGCACCTTCTGCCCGGAGCGCTTGGTGCACTCGGGGCAGTGGAACCCCACGGATGCCTGCTGCATGCAGTCCGGGCAGATGGGGCGGTCGCAGCGCTGGCAGACGACACCGGCCCGACGATCCGGGTGGCGGTAGCAGGTCTGCACGGCGGTGGTCACGGGGGCGAACCCTACCGGCGGGGTCGTCGCGAACGACATCGGGGACGTGTCATCACGTTGCGCTGGATCGTCACACGCGTCGACAGATCTTCATGCAACCTCGCTGCTGCGGCAGGGGTCGGACGTCACGAGCGGAGACTCAAGACAACCCCCTCCAAGGAGGTCGGACATGTACCACTTCGCAATCGTGGCCCTGTTGGCGCTGGCCACGCTGAAGCTCGTCGACTTCGTCGTCGACAACCTGAGCGGGCTCGAGCGGTTCCGGTCGCTCTTCACGTTCGTCGTCGCCATCGGCGCCGTCTGGTTCCTCGACTACTCGCTCTTCGACGGCTTCGCCGTCGCCGTGCGAGACCGGGACGTCGGCGTGTGGATGACGGGCTTCCTCGTGGCCGGCATGACCGTTCCGTGGCGAGCCATGTTCGCGTGGCTCACCCACGAGAAGGCCATGGGAGACGAGACGCTCGGGCATCACTCCCCGATGCGCCGGGTCGCCTAGCCCAGACGCACCGACAACCTGTCGGCACAGCCCGAGGGGGCGAGCGCCCAGCGCCTCGCCCCCTCGGCGCGCTCGGGCTCAGCGCCGTGCCGGCGGGGGCAGGACGGCATCGCTCCACAGCCGCCGGCCGTCGCCGATGTCAGGATCGTTCGAACGGGCCTCGGCGAGGACGGCGAGGAACTCGTCCTCTGGCGGGTGCTCCCCGAGCTCTCGATGCAGGTCCATCGCACGCGCTGCGTAGCGGAGCACCTGGACCGTCTCGATGCCGGCCAGGTCGTTGAAGAACCAACCGCACGACGTGTACATGAGCAGGAGGTTGCGCTGCGCGTCGAGCAGCACCCCGGCCTCGTGGTGGTCGCCCACGATGTGCTCGGCCGCGAACTCCTCCCAGGAGCAGGCGCCGAGGAGCAGGTCGAGGTAGGCGTCGCGCGCGGCCCAGGGATCGCGCAGCAGCGCGCCGCCGCGACGCTCCATCACCTCAGCGCCCCAGTCGCGCAGCAGGTCGAAGGCGGCCCGCACCGGGGCCCGCCAGGCCTGCGTCCAGCCCTCCTCACCGCCGGTACGACAACCGCAGTCCGTGCGCCACCGACCCACGCCGTGGGCGCACGACCAGGCGCTGACGCGCACCCGTGCTTCGTGGGTCGGGGGGAGGGCGTCGAGGAGGTCGACCAGACGTGGCGTGGTGATCCCGCGGGCGGGCGCGCCGACCGTGAGGGCGTGCGCGATGTCGTGCTCGGAGCCCTTGTGGTGGTGCCCGAAGGTCTCGCCATCGGTGGCCGCCACCACCATCCCGCCCGACGGACCGAGGTGATCGAGGTGATCGAGGGCGGCGCCGACGATGTCCTCGCTGGTGGGGCGGGAGAAGGCCAGCGAGTGGGCCAGCGCGCCGTCGTATACAACGAGGTCGACGGTGAGCGCCGACGTCGGGTGGCGCCAGCGGAGCGGGCGGCTGGTGTCGAGCGGGCCGGGAGCGGCGGGAACGGGCGCCACCGGGCCGAGGCCCTCATGGGCAGCCAGGCCGTGGCCGAGCCAGGTCGTGGCGTCACCGCCCAGCGGGCGGACCGCCTCGATCTGGCCAGGGGCGAGGATCGTGAACCGGATGCCCTCCTCGGCCAGCACCGTCAGCACGTCGTCGCTGACGGCGGTCTCCGGGAGCCACATCCCCTCCGGTGGACGGCCGAAGCGGTGACGGAAGTCGGCGATCCCCCATCGCACGTGCGTGCGCAGGTCGCGCTCGTTGCACAGGGGGAGGATGGCGTGCCCGTAGGCCTGGGCGATGGCGCGGCCTCCTCGCCGGTCGGCGGCGACGATGCGCTCGTACACCTCTGGGTGGCCGGCCTCCAGCCACGACATCAGCGTGGGCCCGACGTTGAAGGAGAGGTGCTCGAACGTGTTGACCACGAACGTCTCACCGTCGACACCCATCACCCCGACGGTCGTGTTGGGTCCGTAGCACTCCGCCGTGATCCGCTCGTTCCAGTCGTGGAAGGGCGCTGCACTGGGCTGCTCGGGCACCTCGCCTGTCCAGGGGTCCTCCCGCGGTGGTTGGTAGAAGTGGCCGTGCAGCACCAGCGCGACCTGGCTCATCAGGGCGTCCCGTCGGGCGCGAGGAACAGGACCGTGCGGGCGGGGAGGTCGACCTCGGCGGAGTGGCTGCGGAGCTGCCACGGGGTGGGCTCGACGCCGAGGTGGGCGCAGCCGTGGGTACGGCCGCCGAAGCGCTCCTCGTCGGTGGAGAGCACGACCCGCCACGGTCGGCCGTCGCTGAGCCCGACACGGAAGCCGCGACGCTCCTCGCCAGAGAGGTTGGCCAGGCACACAAGCACGCGGTCGGTGCCAGGGACGCGGCGCTCGAAGGCCACCGTGGCGTGCTCGGCGTCGTCGACGACGAGCCACTCGAAGCCGGCTGGTGAGCCGTCGCCGGCGTAGAGCGCGGGGTGGCGCACCTGGAGCTCGTTGAGGGCGGCCACCAGCGCGGCGACACCGGCGTGGCCACGATGCTCGAGCAGTCCCCAGTCGAGCTCACGCTCGTGGGACCACTCCCGGTCCTGGGCCAGCTCGGCCCCCATGAAGAGCAGCGGCTTGCCCGGATGGGCCCACATCCAGGCCAGCAGCGTGCGCAGATCGGCGAATCGCTCCTCGGGCTCGTG
>JBKJIL010000009.1:0-17015 GCA_046598435.1 Acidimicrobiales bacterium | reverse complement strand
GCGACGGGCGAGTGGCGTCCCCTGCGGGTGAACCCCGGCGGCGCACCCGTGCAGTACGACGCCTGTCGCACGATCCCGTACGTCACCCGCCTCGCCGCGGGGCCGTCGTTCGCTCGGTCCGAGCTCGAATGGGCCATCGGTCAGATCGAGCAGGCCGCGGGGCTCGATCTCGCATGGCAGGGCGATGTCACCGAGCCGGTGAACTCGGCTTGGCCGACGGATGGCCCGCTGCACCTCGGCTTTGCCACCGTGGAGGAGTTCCCGATGCCCGATGGAACCTCGGGATACGGCGACTCGTGGACAGCCGAGAACGGCGACGGGACGCGTCGCTACACCGGTGGCCGCATGGTGCTGCGACCGGACCATGGCTGGACCGAGGGCACTGCGTCGGTCAACCCACTCGGGCTCATGTTCCTGCATGAGCTCGGTCACGTCGTCGGCCTGGCCCACGTGAGCTCGGCGAGCGAGGTGATGACCGATCGGGGCAACGGCACGGCCCGTGCTCTGGGCCCGGGCGACAGGGCGGGCCTGGCGGCCGTCGGCCGGCACGGGGCCTGCGGTTGAGCGACCACAGGTAGCCTCACGGGCATGCCGCCCTGGGGAGGACGCGAGCAGGGGTTCCTCGGTCTGCTCCACCCGCCGGCGCGCCAGGCGCTCGTGGCCTCCGGGACGGAGCGCTTCTACCGCGCCGGGCGTCCCGTGTACGACGAAGGTCGCTCGGCTGACACGATCGCCGTCCTGCTCTCCGGCCGGGTCAAGGTGGCCACCGTCACCCGCGCCGGGACGAGCCTGCTGCTGGCGCTGCGCGGTCCGGGTGATCTGATCGGGGAGCTGTCGACCCTGGCCGGAGAGGACCGCTCAGCCACGGTCACCGCCATCGACGACGTCCGCTTGCTGGTCGTTCCCTACCCCGACTTCGCAGGCCTCCTGGCCACCCACGCCGACATGGCGGCCACGCTGGTGCGGATGCTCGTCGGTCGCGTCCGGGAGAGCGACCTGCATCGCATCGAGCTGGAGCTGGACGCCGACCAGCGCCTGGCTCGACAGCTGTTGCGCCTCGCCGAGCGGTTCGGCCGTCCCGACGGCGACGGCGGTGTTCGGATCGACCTGGCCCTCACCCAGGAGGAGCTGGCCGGGCTGACGTGGTCGTCCCGGGGATCGGTGGCGGCCGCCCTGCGCAGGCTGCGCGAGGACGGGTTGGTGCACACGGCGCGACGACGCATCGTCATCCTCGACAGCGAGCGGCTCCGCGCCCGGTTGGTCTGATGTTCCCGGCACCGCGCCACATGGCCCGACGGGGCGGAACAGGCTCGTTGGAGGTCGTGTCCGTCGTGGTCGACGCCTCCCTGCCGCGCCAGGGCTACCAGCTGTCCGTCGCCGCTTCGGGCACGACGATCCGTCACGCCGATGCCGACGGGCTGCGCTACGCCCACCACACCTTGGACCAGCTGCGCACGGAGCCCTCGGTGGCGGTGATGGAGATCTCCGACCATCCCGACTTCGCCCATCGGGGCTACATGCTCGACGTCTCCCGCGACCGGGTGCCCACCAACGACACCCTGGCGTGGCTGGTCGGGGTGCTCGCCGAGCTGCGCTACAACCACCTCGAGCTCTACATGGAGCACACCTTCGCCTACGCCGGCCACGACGAGGTGTGGCGCCACGCCTCCCCGCTCACGGCCGCCGACGTGCGCTGGCTCGACGACCTGTGCCGCGCCCACGGCATCACGCTGGTGGCCAACCAGAACACGTTCGGCCACATGGAGCGATGGCTGCGCCACGAGACCTACCGTGCGCGCGCTGAGTGCCCCGATGGCGCCACGAGCCCGTTCTCCGGCCGCCCGATGCCGCCGGCGACCCTCGCGCCCACGGCCGACAACGCCGCCTTCGCCCTGACCCTCGTGCGGGAGCTGACCGCCCAGGTGGCCAGCCCGATGGTGAACATCGGCGCCGACGAGCCCTTCGAGCTGGGCCAGGGCGCCAGCGCCGCCGCCGTGCAGGAGCGCGGTCGGGCGGCGGTGTACCTGGAGCACCTCGATCGGCTCATCCGTCCCCTCGTCGCCGACGGCCATCACGTCCTGTTCTGGGGTGACGTCCTGCGTCGCCACCCTGATCTGGTGGCTCGTCTCCCCGCCGAGGGAGCCACCGCAGTGGTGTGGAGCTACGAGGCTCCGTCGGCGGATCCCGGGCTGCTGGGCGCGCTGGGTCCGGAGCTGCTCGACACGCTGGGGATGCCCGACGACGCCCACCTCGGGTTCGTCGCCCACGCCCGCAGCTTCATCGACACCGGCTACCCCTTCTGGGTGGCGGGGGGCACGTCGAGCTGGAACAGCCTGCTCGGTCGCTGGACCAACGCCCGCGAGAACCTCACAGACGCGGCGACGGTGGGCGCCGCGCACGGCGCCGACGGGCTGCTGGTCACCGACTGGGGCGACAACGGGCACCTGCAGCCTCTGGTGGTGAGCCTGCCCCCGCTCGTGCACGGCGCAGGGGTGGCGTGGTGCGCGGCCAGCAACGTCGCGCTCGACCCGGCGCCGGTCGTCGACGGCCTCGTGGGCCTCGCCGGGATCGGTCGCCTGCTCGAGGAGCTCGGTGACGTGCACACCCTGAGCGGCGTGGCCACCATCAACGGCAGCCCGCTGTTCGCCGCCCTCGACCCGACCCGGCCACTGCCGCGCATCGGGGCCGGCGATGCGGCGGGCCACGGGGCCACGATCGAGGCCCTCGAACGGGCGCTGGCATGGCTCGCGGCGGCGTCGACATCGGCTCGACCAACCGCCGAGCACCATCGAGCGGCGCTCGAGGCCGCGGTGCGCCTGGCTCGCCAGGGCGCCTGGCGGTTGGCCGGCCGCGCTGATGTCGGTGTCGAGGGGCTTCCCGACGCGGGAGCGCTCACGGCCGATCTCGTGGCGTGCATCGAGCTGCACCGGGCGGCCTGGCTGGCCGGCAGCCGGCCCGGGGGCCTGGATGACTCGCTGCGCCACCTGCCGTCCCCGTAGCGCGGGATGGGCATACTGGCGGCCATGTCCGAGGCGGGGAACGAGGCCGGGAACGAGACCGGGAACGAGGCGGGGAACCGGCGGTGGGCCGACCTCGTCGAGCGGGATCGAGCCGTCGTCTGGCACCCCTACGCCCCCATGCCGACGGCCCACCCCGCCGTGCCGGTGGTGAGCGCCCGCGGCACTCGCCTGCACCTCGCCGATGGTCGCGAGGTGATCGACGGGATGTCCTCGTGGTGGGCCGCCATCCACGGCTACGGCCACCCGGTGCTCGATGCCGCCGTCACCCGTCAGCTCTCGGAGATGGCCCACGTGATGTTCGGTGGCATCACGCACCCTGCGGCCGTCGAGCTGGCGGAGCTCCTCGTCACCATCACCCCGGCCGAGCTGCGTCACGTGTTCCTGTGCGACTCCGGCTCGGTGGCCGTGGAGGTGGCCATGAAGATGGCCGTGCAGCACTGGATCGGCCGGGGCCAGCCGGGCCGTCACCGGATGCTCACCGTGCGCGGCGGCTACCACGGCGACACCCTGCACGCCATGTCCGTGTGCGATCCGGTGACCGGCATGCACCAGATGTTCTCGGGGATCCTGCCGTCGCAGCTGTTCGCCCCGGTCCCGTCACCGGCGTTCGGCGAGCCCTTCGACCCTGGCCACATCGCTGCGCTGGCGTCGCTCCTGCACACCCACCGCGACGAGGTGGCGGCAGTGATCCTCGAGCCGATCGTCCAGGGCGCCGGGGGCATGCGCTTCTACGCACCGGAGTACCTCGCCGCCGTGCGAGCGCTCTGCGACGAGCACGACACGCTCCTGATCACCGACGAGATCGCCACCGGCTTCGGTCGCACCGGCCGGCTCTTCGGGGCCGACCACGCTCGGGTCAGCCCCGACATCATGTGCGTGGGCAAGGCCATGACCGGCGGCTACTTGTCGATGGCGGCGGTGCTCTGCACGAGCGCGGTGGCCGACGCGGTGAGCGGCGCCGAGGCCGGGGCGCTCATGCACGGCCCCACCTACATGGGGAACCCGTTGGGGGCCGCCGTGGCCGTGGCCAGCATCACCCTCCTGCTGTCGCAGCCGTGGGAGGCGCAGATCGCCCACCTCGCCGAGCGTCTGGGTGAGGCGCTGGCCCCGGCGCGGGGGATGCCCGGCGTGGCCGACGTGCGCGTCCTCGGCGCGATCGGGGTGATCGAGACGACCGACGCTCTCGCCATGGACGCGCTGCAGGCTGTGTTCCTCGAGCACGGGGTGTGGCTGCGGCCTTTCGGCCGGCTCGTGTACACGATGCCCCCGTACGTGGCGACCGACGACGACGTGCACCGCATCGGCACCGCCATGGTCGACGCCGTGCAGCGCGTCGCGTCGGCGGCTGGCTGACGACAGCCCCGGCGCGGCTTCGGGGTCGCTGCTGAGCTCAGGCCGCCCGGTTGCCCCGGTCAGTCGGTGACTGCGAGCTGCACGTCGAGGCGGGCCAGGAGGTCCTGGTCGCGGTCGTCGCCCGGGTTCGGCGTGGTGAGCAGCCGATCCCCGAGGAAGATGCTGCTGGCACCGGCGTGCAGGCACAGGGCCTGCAGCTCGTCGGTCATCGAGTTGCGACCGGCCGACAGGCGCACGACCGACGTCGGCATCATCAACCGAGCGGCCGCGATGGTGCGCACCAGCTCGAGCGGGTCGAGCTCGGCGGTGCCGAACAGCGGCGTGCCGGGCACCTGCACCAGGAGGTTGATCGGCACGCTCTCGGGGTGCGGGTCGAGCCGAGCCAGCTGCACCAGCAGGCCGGCCCGTTCCCGACGCGACTCACCCATGCCGACGATGCCCCCGCAGCAGAGCTTCACGCCGGCAGCCCGCACGTTGGCGAGCGTGTCGAGGCGGTCGTCGTAGGTGCGGGTGGTGATGATCTCGCCGTAGAACTCCGGCGACGTGTCGAGGTTGTGGTTGTAGAAGTCGAGGCCGGCCTCGGCGAGCCGTTCGGACTGCTCGGGCGTGAGCATCCCGAGCGTGACGCAGGTCTCGAGCCCGAGGTCTCGGACGGCGGTGACGGCCTCCGCCACCTGACCCACCTGACGGTCGTTGGGTGCCCGCCAGGCGGCCCCCATGCAGAACCGGGTGGCGCCGCTCTCCTTGGCGTTGCGGGCGGCGGCGACGATGTCGGCCGTCTGCATCAGCCGCTCGGGCTCCACGCCGGTGCTGTACCGGGCCGACTGCGGGCAGTAGGCGCAGTCCTCGGGGCAGGCACCCGTCTTCACGGACAGCAAGATGGCCGCCTCCACCACCTGCGGGTCGAACCGGGCCCGGTGGGCCGTGTGGGCGTCGGCCAGCAGGTCGTGGAACGGGCGGGCGAGGAGTGCTTCGGCCTCGGCCACCGTCCAGTCGTGACGAAGGTCCATCGGCACAGGCTGGCCGGTGGCCGCGCCCCACGGCAACATCGACGCCCCGCGTGTGGCGTGGGCTCCCGAGGGGATGCCATCGTGAGCAGATGGCGGATGGTCCTGGCTCGTGGGCGCGCTGGGTCGAGGGCCGGCTCGAGGAGGTGCGCGCGGCTGATCGCTGGCGCCACCTGCGCACCTTCGACGCCTTCGGCCCGACCGGCGAGCTCGACGGGCGAGCAGTCACGTCGTTCGCGTCGAACGACTACTTGGGGCTCTCGGCCCACCCCGCAGTGGTGGCGGCGGCGCGCGACGCACTGGCCCGCTGGGGCACCGGCGCCACGGCATCGCGGCTGATCGTCGGTTCCCGGCCGGGCCACGGCGCCCTCGAAGACGCCATCGCGGACTGGAAGGGCACCGAGCGGGCCTTGGTGTTCTCCTCGGGCTACACCGCCAACGTCGGGGTCCTCGCCACGCTCGGCGGTCCTGACGTGACGGTGCTGAGCGATGAGCTCAACCACGCCTCGATCATCGACGGCTGCCGCCTCGGACGCTCGACGGTGCGCGTGTACCGCCACAACGACCTCGACCACCTCGACCGGCTCTTGGCCGAGACGCCGGGACGGCGCTTGGTCGTGACCGACACGGTGTTCTCGATGGATGGCGACCTGGCCGACCTCGACGGGCTGGCCGATCGCTGCCGACACCACGACGCCCTCCTGGTGCTCGACGAGGCCCATGCCGTGCTCGGCCCCCACGCGCCCGACGTCGACGGGTTGGCCCTCGTGCGCGTGGGCACCCTGTCCAAGGCGCTCGGCTCGCTCGGCGGATGGGTGGCGGCCGACACGCCCACGATCGATCTGCTGGTGAACCAGGCGCGGTCGTTCATCTTCACCACGGCGCTCACGCCCGCCGACGCGGCCGCCGCGCTCGCGGCGCTGGCGGTGCTGCGCTCGCCCGAGGGCGAGGCCCTGGTGGGGCGCCTCCGCTCGGTGATCGAACGGGTCGCCCCTGGTCACCCGTCGCCGATCGTGCCCATCGTGCTCGGCGACGAGGAACGTGCGCTTGCTGCCGCCGCCCGACTCATCGACGCCGGGATCTTCGTGCCGGCCATCCGACCGCCGACCGTCGCGGCGGGGACGTCCCGGCTGCGCATCGCCCTCTCTGCGGCGCACACCGATCCGATGATCGACGCCCTGCTGTCGACGCTCGCTGGGATCGGCCTGTCCCGGTGAGCAGCCCCCGCACGCTGGTGGCAGTGCTCGGCACCGCCACGGAGGTCGGCAAGACCTGGGTGGCGTGTCGCCTGCTGGAGGAGCTGCGCGGCCAGGGTGTGCGGGTGGCGGCGCGCAAGCCGGCGCAGTCCTTCGACGAGCACGATGCGGCTCCGTCCACCCCCACTGATGCCGACCTGCTGGCCCGCGCCAGCGGGGAGTCGCCTGAGGACGTGTGCCCGCCCCACCGGTGGTACCCGGTGGCGCTGGCCCCGCCGATGGCGGCCCGCCGCCTCGGCCGCCCAACAGTTCACCTCGACGAGCTCGTCGACGAGCTCCGCTGGCCGCCCGAAGTCGAGGTGGGGTTGGTGGAGACGGCGGGTGGGGTGTGCTCCCCGATCGCCGAGGACGGCGACGGTGCCGCGCTGGCCCGCCGTCTCGGCGCCCAGGTGTCCGTGCTCGTGGCCGACGCTGGCCTGGGCACGATCCACGCCGTGCGGTCGTGCGTGGCGGCGCTCGAGGGGCTCCGCGTGATCGTGGTGCTCAACCGCTTCGACTCCGACGACGCGCTCCACCGAGAGAACCGGGAGTGGCTCCAAACCCGCGACGGGCTCGACGTCGTCACCGACCTCGCCGCGCTGGCCCGGCGGGTTCGGCGCGCCTGACCGACGGCCGTCGAGTCAACCCGTGGTTCGGGGACGCGCCAGGTCGGTGACGGCCGTACGGCCGCGCAGCTCCACTTGGCCATGCGCCTGCCAGCACGCCTGCTCCAGCACGGAGGCGGCGGCCACCGCCACCATCGATGCCACGACCCGGCCCGGCACCCCCTTGGCCACCTCGGTGAGGCGGGCCGCCTCGTTCACCGGATCGCCGATCACGGTGTACTCGAAGCGGCGCTCGTCGCCCACGTTGCCGGCCACCGCCTCGCCCGTGGCCACGCCGATGCCGGCGGCCAGCTCGGGCACGTCGATGGGCAGCCGAAGACCGAGCTCCCGGGCGGCTGCCAGCGCTTCACCGGCGGGATCGTCGCTGTCGGTGGGTGCGTTCCACACCGCCAGCACGGCGTCACCGATCAGCTTGTTCACCAGGCCGCCGTGGTGGTTCACCACCTCGAAGGCGACGGTGAAGAAGCGGTTGAGGAGGGCGACGACCTCGGTGGGAGGCAGCTTGGCGGCCAGCGTGGTCGAGCCCACCACGTCGGCGAAGAGCACCGCCACGTAGCGCACCTCGCCGCCGAGCTCGACGTCTCGCCCGAGGGCGTCGCGGGCCACGTCCTCGCCCACGTGACGGCCGAAGAGGTCCCGGAGATGCTCCCGCTCACGCAGTCCGGTCATCATCCGGTTGAAGCCGGCCTGGAGCAGTCCGACCTCGGTGCCGTCGTACACGGGGACCGAGACGAGGAGATCGCCGTCTTCCACCCGGGCCAGGGCGGCGCTCACCGACCGGATGGGGTCCACCGTGGCCCGCACCGCCAGCAGGGTGAGGACGAGTCCCACGACCAGCGTCACCCCACCGAGGGCGAGGATGGTGACGGCGAGGCGCTCGCTGGTGATGGTCTCGTCGGTGAGGGCGAAGACGGCACCGATGAGCAGCCCCACGACCGGGATGCCCGAACCGGTGGCCCACGCGAGGATCGACCGGGCTTGCACGCCGGGCACGAGGAGACGATCGGGCGGGTGGGCGGCGAGGGCGATGGCCGCCAGCGGCCGCATGGCGAACTCGCTCAGCAGGTAGGCGATGGCGCAGGTGACGATGCCCGCCAGCAACACCGTGAGGCCGACCTTGAGACCAGCGTCGCCGGCGAGGTCGCGGTAGAGGAGGGCGAAGAACCCAGCCGCGCTCACCCACAGCACGGCCTGGACGCGCACCAGCCGCAGCGGCACGCGCAGCGTGCGCCGCTGCTCGCTCGTCGTCGGTTCCCGACCCTCGAACATCCAGCGCAGGCTGCCGAGTGCGGTGCGGGTGCCCCAGACAAGGCCCACGAGCACGGCCAGGACGAGGTAGATCCCCCCTGCGACGATGGCGTTCCACCGAGTCGGCCCCTGGCTGGGGACGAGCAGGGTGACGAGGGCGACCACGCCGGCGCTCCCGAGGAAGTTGGCCAGGACGATGGAGCCGGTCAGCAGCACCTGCACCCGAGCCCGGCGGCGCCGCTCGCTCTCGTCGGGGGAGCCCAGCAGCCGTGAGCCGAAGAACGGACCGGCGCGGAACCGCCGCGGCGCCGTCACGGGTGACCCCTCAACGAGCAGCCGAGCGTTGAGTGGCCAGCGGGAGCAGCACCTGACCATGCTGCAGCACTGGAGCGGTGACATGTGGCATCGGTGAGCCACGCCAGGGGGCGGGGCCCCTAGAGTCGCCGCGTGCAGGAGATCCTGGCTGCCCTGGCGGAGCAGCACCGAGAGCTGGCCTCGGTGCTCGACCCACTCCCGCGGGAGGCGTGGGCGCGGCCGAGTCGGTGCCCCGGCTGGTCGGTGAGCGACGTCGTCCTGCACCTGGCCCAGACCGATGAGATGGCCCTCGGCAGCCTTCGTGGGGAGTTCGCCGCCGTGCTCGAGGAGATGGCGCGTGGGTTGAGTGGTGCCGACTCGATCGACGACGGTGCTGATGCCATGGTGGTGAGGCAGCGCGGTGGGTCATCGACCGAGGTGCGCGAACGATGGCGGCGCGGCGCGTTCGAGCTCCGTGGCGCGCTGGCCGTGGCCGACCCCAGCGCACGGGTGCAGTGGGTGGCGGGCGAGCTGGCCGTCCGCACGCTGGCGACCACGCGCCTGGCCGAGGCATGGATCCACACGGGCGACGTCCTCCACGCCTTCGGCCGACCTGTCGCCGCGTCCGACCGGTTGCGCCACATCGCTCGGCTGGCCTGGCGCACCCTGCCCTACGCCGCCGCCCGGGCGGGCCGTGAGCTCCAGGGCGCGGTGGCGTTCGAGCTGACCGGCCCGAACGGTGAGCCGTGGCGCTTCATGCCTGACGAGCCTGCCCTCACGGTGATCACGGGCCGCGCCCTCGACCTCTGTGAGGTGGCCGGCCAACGGGCTGACGCCCCCGACACCGGCCTGGTGGGCACGGGACCTGACGCGGAGGCCGTCCTCTCGTTCGTGCGCACCTTCGCCTGAGGTCCGTCGAAACTACGCTCCACCCGGAACGGGAGCCGATGCCATGAGCGCAGCCTTCGATGCCGGTGCCTTCGAGGTGCTCCAGGCGCGGCTGGCCCCCATGTGGCCCACGCTGACGCTGCGGCACCAGGACGAGGAGCGGACCCTCGTCGTCGTGAGCTCGATCAGCCTCGAGGTGCCCTCACCGATCCGCCCGTTGCTGCCCGCCTACGAGGAGCGCTACCTCATCTACGTGCTGGGGCTCGCTCAGGCCCCGCGCACCCGGGTCATCTACGTCACCTCGCAGCCGATCCTCCCTCGGATGCTCGACTACTACCTCGGGCTGATCCCGGGGATCGACCTCGAGGAGCTCCACAGCCGGCTCGTTCCGGTGTCGGTGGGCGACTGGTCGCCGCGCCCCCTCACCGAGAAGATCCTCGAGCGCCCTCGCCTGATCCAGCGGATCCGCTCGTTGATCCCCGATCGTGACCGGGCGGTGCTGGTCCCGTTCATGACAACTGAGCTCGAGGGCCGGCTGGCCCTCGAGCTCGGGATCCCCGTGTACGGGGCACACCCCGGCCTCGCTGGCCTGGGCACCAAGACCGGCAGTCGGCAGGTGTTCGAGGCGGTGGGGATCGACCATCCCCGTGGCGCGCACGAGCTGCAGGGCATCGATGCGCTCCTCGATGCCCTGCAGGAGATGGTCGCCGGCGGGGACGGGCCTGCGGAGGTCATCGTCAAGCTGGAGGACTCGGTGAGCGGCTACGGGAACGCGGTGGTCGATCTCCGAGGCGCCGCCTCGCGTGTCGAGATCGGGCGTCGGCTGCGCGCGGCGCGCCCGGTGGAGCCCGACCTCTCGGCGGAGGACTTCCTCGACCGCTTCGATGTCAACGGTGGGGTGGTGGAGGAGCGCATCTGTGGGGCCGACTTCCGGAGTCCGAGCGTGCAGCTCCGAGCCAGCCCGGAGGGTGGCGTGGAGGTGCTGGCCACCCACGATCAGGTCCTGGGCGGCCCGCAGGGCCAGACCTACGTCGGCTGTCGGTTTCCGGCCGACCCGGCCTACGCCCCGATCCTGGCCCAGCAGGGAACCGTGATCGCTGAGGAGCTGGCCCGGCGCGGGGTGATCGGACGCTTCGCGGTGGACTTCATCGCCACGCGCACGGGGGACGCGTGGACGACCCACGCGGTGGAGATCAACCTCCGCAACGGTGGCACCACGCACCCGGGCCTGGCCCTGCTGGCCCTCACCGAGGGCCACTACCGCGCCGAGGAGGGCCGCTTCGTGGCCGATGGCACGCCGAAGCACTACGTCGCCACCGACCACCTCGAGCCACCCGGGCTGCGTGCCCTCACCCCTGATGACGTGCTCGATGTGGCCGAGGCCAGCGGCCTGGGGTGGGACGACGCCGCGCGCACCGGGCTCGTGTTCCACATGATCAGCGGGGTGGCCGTGGCCGGCAGCGTGGGCGTGACGGCCATCGCGGACAACGCCGTCGATGCCGATGCGATGTACGACAGGGCCCACGCCGCGCTGGCTGCCGCGGCGCTGTCGGTCGACCCGATCCTGCCCGACCGATGACCGGACGCCTCGAGGAGGACCTGGGGGTGTCCCCCCGGCGGGTGGTGCACGTCATGGCACGATCTCGCCATTTCGGCGCCGGGCGTCGGCGGCAAGGCTCCGAGGACCTTTGGCCCCCCAACGAACGGAGTCGAGATGGATGCATCTGGCCCGAACCCACCCAACCACGCCCGCGCTCGAGAGCGCACCATCCAGCGCACGCAGGCCGCCGTCAGCCGGCTCGCCCTGGCCGACACCAGCGTGGAGGAGCTCCTCGTCGAGGTGAGCTCGCTGCTCCGTGATTCCCTGGGCTGCGAGCGCGTCGGGTTCTTCGAGGAGGTCGACGGGGTCCTGGCGTTGCTGGCCGGCACGGGCTGGAGCACCGAGGCGCCCCCGCACATCCTGGCGCGGTGCCCAGACCCGACGAAGCGGGCTGTCGAGCTGGGCGGGCTCCCCACCCTGGCGGCGGCGCTGGCGCCCCATGGCCAGCCGGGATCGGACGGCCTCGTGGCCGGCCTGCGTGAACCCAACGGCAGGCGCGCCGCGCTGGTGCTCCTCGGCGTGGACGACGGCGGCGACCGCAGGGACGCGGCCGACCTCGTCGGTCTGGCCGCGGAGCTCGTGGCATCAGGCTGGGCCCGACGCCAGCTCGAGCAGGATCTGCGCGAGAGCGAGCAGCGGCTGGTGGAGGCGCAGGAGCTGGGCCACATGGGCAGCTACGACTGGAACATCCTCACCGACACGAACGTGTGGAGCGACGAGCTGTACCGCATCTACGGGTACGAGCCCCAGTCGTTCAACGCCTCCTACGACCGCTTCCTCGCCATGCTGCACCCCGACGACCGGGAGAAGATCCAGGCGGTGCACCAGAAGGCGTACCAGACCCTGAAGCCCTACGCGATGGAGGAGCGGGTCGTTCATCCCGACGGTTCGGTGCGGATCCTCGCCAGCACCGGCGAGGTCATCGCTGACGAGCAGGGCCGGCCGGTGCGGATGCGGGGCACGTGCATCGACATCACCGACCGCCGCCGGGTGGAAGCGGAGATCATCCGGCTCGATCAGGCCGAGGTGCGCCGACGCCACGCCCTCGAGATCAACGACAACGTCCTCCAGGGCCTCACGTCGATCCTCTGGGCGCTCGAATCGGGGGTGACCTCGACAGCCGAGGAGGTGACCCGCCGCACCCTCGAGTCGGCCCGATCGATGATGAGCCGCCTGCTCGACGCCGGAGACGCGCTCCACGCTGGAGAGCTCACCCGATCCGCCGCCCCGGAGCCGATGATCGTCACCGCCATCCCGGAGCGGCCGGTGCCTGCCGCTCCACAGCCGAGCCAAGCCCGGCCGGCTCGGCTCGTCCTGGCCGACGACTCCGAGGACATCCGACTGCTGCTGCGCCTGCAGCTCACCGCCCAGGGCTATGACGTGGTCGCCGAGGCGACGTCGGGGCCCGAGGCGATGGCGCTGGTGGAACAGCACCGACCCGACGTCGTGCTGCTCGACATGGCGATGCCGGGAGGCGATGGGCTCAGTGCCATCCCGGGGATCCGGAGGGTGTCGCCGGAGACGAAGGTGATCGCCCTGTCCGGCTTCAGCGCCAGCGAGCTGGCGGGAGCAGCGCTGGAGGCGGGGGCCATGGCGTACGTGGAGAAGGGTGCCTCTGATGCGCTGCTGAGGGCCTTGCGGGACGCGGTGCCGGAGCTGTCCTCGACGGCCCCGCCGCGCATGATGCCGCTGGTCGACCCAGCCGCGGTGGCTGCGCAGCCCCCCACCGACGTCGACGAGATCGAGGTGGTGCTCGGCCAGCTCGTGCACGAGCTGCGCACGCCGGCCACGGTGGTGTCGGGCATCGCCGACATGCTGGTGCGGGACCGCGACACGATGCCCTCGGCCACGGCGGACGAGCTGCACGGAGCGCTGCGGCGCAACACCGCGGTGCTGACCGAGCTCATGGATCGAGTCGCGTCGGGGGTGCGGGCGGCCAGTGGGCAGGTGGAGCGACGGCCGGTGGCTCTGCGTGCCCTCGTCGAGGACACCCTCGCGGATCTGCGATCACTGCTCGGCGTCGACCGAGTGATCGTGACAGGGGATCCCGACCTGGTCGCCGAGGTGGACCCACTGCGCATCCGCCAGGTGCTCACCAACCTGCTCACGAACGCGGCCAAGTACGCGCCGGCCAGCACGGCGGTAGAGGTGGCAGTGGGTGCGGTCGACGGGACGGTGGAGCTGTCGGTCCGGGATCAGGGCCCCGGCGTCGACCCGAACCTGGGGCAGCAGATCTTCCGGCCCTTCGTGCGCGATGCGGGCGAGCGCGGCGGGTTGGGCCTGGGTCTCTACCTCTCGCAGATGATCGCTCGCTCCCACGGCGGCGACCTGCGCGTCGAGGCCAACCACCCGGTGGGCACCCGGTTCGTGCTCTCCGTGCCGGCGAGCTCCAACGTCAACGAGCCGCAGCCCTGATCGCGGCGGGACGGGCTCGGTCGTTTCGATCGTCGCCGTCTTGGGAAGGCTCTCCGGACACCGGACGAGGGAGACACCATGAGCAACACCGATGACATCAAGGGTCGCGTGAAGGAAGCCGCAGGCGACCTCACCGACAACGACCGCCTCAAGCGCGAGGGCAAGGCCGATCAGCTGGCCGGCAAGGCCAAGGAGCTCGTCGACGAGGTGAAGGACGGCGTCAGCGATGCCGTGGACGCCGTCAAGGACAAGCTCCACCGCGACTGACACTCGTGCGGTGGCGAGGGCGGATTGCGCCCTCGCCACCGACTGATCCCCTGGGTCGGACCGATGGGCGAGCGGGTGCGTCGTGGAGCTGCGTGACAGCGGCATCCCGAGGCGGGATGCTGTGGGCCGCACCGATGCCAACAGGGGGATGCCGTGGGCGCGACTGAGGTCAACAAGTGGCTCGAGGGGCCCTACGCCCCGATCCCGGGCGACGTGACGGCTGTCGACCTGGAGGTGATCGGCGAGCTGCCCCAGGAGCTCTCGGGCCGCTACCTCCGCAACGGCCCCAACCCGCTGCGCCCCGTCGATCCCACCAGCTACCACTGGTTCACGGGTGACGGGATGGTGCACGGGGTGCGCCTCGGCGACGGTCGGGCCCACTGGTACCGGGCTCGGTCGGTGCGGTCCACCGCCGTGAGCGAGGCCCTCGGTGAGGCGCCGGCCCCCGGGGAGCGCCACGGCGGCTTCGACACCGCCAACACCAACGTCATCGGGCTGGCCGGTCGGACCTTCGCCATCGTGGAGGCGGGCGCTCGCCCGGTGGAGCTCTCCTACGACCTCGAGACGCTGGCCCACACGGACCTCGACGGCACCCTGCCCAACGGCTACACAGCCCACCCCAAGGTCGATCCCGCCACGGGCGACGTCCACGCCATCGCCTACCACTGGGCGTTGCCCCACCTGCAGTACCTCGTGATGGGCCCCGACGCCCGAGTGCGCCAGGTCGAGGCCATCGAGGTGCCGGACGGGCCGATGGTGCACGACTGCTCGATCACCGAGCGGTGGATGGTCGTGTACGACCTGCCGGTCACCTTCGACCTCGATCTCGCCATGGGCGGGACGAGCTTCCCCTACGTGTGGAACGACGAGCACGCCGCCCGGGTGGGGCTCCTGCCCCTCGGTGGTCGGGGAGATCAGGTGCGGTGGTTCGATGTGGCGCCCTGCTACGTGTTCCACCCGGTCAACGCCCACGACGACGGCGACGCCGTCGTGCTCGACGTGGTGCGCTACCCCCGCATGTTCGACCGGCACCGCCTCGGCCCTGATGACGGCGCCCCGCTGCTCTGGCGCTGGACGATCGACACCGTCACGGGGGCGGTCCGCGAGGAGCAGCTGTCGGACCAGGCACTGGAGTTCCCGCGCGTCGACGAGCGGCTGGTGGGACGGCCCCACCGATGGGCCTACGCCTCGGAGGTCCGTCGCGGCGATGACGAGAACAGCTTCGGCGGTCGCCTCGTCCGCATCGACGGCAAGAGCGGCGATGCTGCCGCGATCGATCTCGGCCCCGGTCGGGTGGCGGGGGAGTGGGTGATGGTGCCGAGGAGCGCCGGCGCGGCCGAGGACGACGGCTGGCTCATCAGCCTCGTGCACGACACCGCCACCGATCGCAGCGAGCTGGTGGTGCTCCCCGCCGCCGAGCCCTCCGCCGGGCCGGTGGCCCGCGTGCTGCTCCCCACCCGCGTACCTCTGGGCTTCCACGGCAACTGGGTGCCCGACCCCGCCTGAACCTCGGTGGCCACCAGGGCGCCGAGCCAGAACCGAACCACCAGCGCGGCGCGCTCTGCGGGCGGTTCGTGACGCGTGCGAGCGGCGGGGTGGCCGCGCCGCCCGGGCGGGCGAACGGCTGACTCTGTGGCGTCGGGCCGCCGGGCCTACCCTGGTCGGGGTGGGAATCGTCGGACGCGCGGGGCGGCTCCTCGCTGCGGCGGGGCTGGTGGTCTCGACGGCGGCCTGCGGCACCAACGCTCGGGCTGAGCCGGATGCGGGTGCGCTGGATCGGGCCACGACGTCGACCACCCTCACCAGGCTCACCACGACATCCACGACGACAACCACGGCGCCGCCCACCACCGTGCCGCCCACCACGGCGCCGCCGCCTCCCGCACCGGCGCCGGCTGAGGCGCCCCCTACCACCCGTCCGCACCCCGCCCGGGTGGTGCACGAGCAGGCGTGGGTGCCCTACGCGACGGTCGGCCCCGTCACGCTGCACCACCCGTCGGATCGCGTCGAGGCCATCGGCTTCCACCAGTCCGGTCACGACGGAGCGCTGCACCAGGCGGCGCTGCCCACAGCGGTGCGATGGTTCGGTCAGGAGGACCGCGACCGTGACACCGATCCCCAAGGGGCGGCTGACATCGTGGTGGAGCCCGATCGGGAGGTGCGGGTTCCCGTCACGGGGGTGGTCCTGCGGGCCGGCACCTACACCCTGTACTGCGACAAGGTCGATCAGTACGCCGTGATCGAACCGGATGCCCGTCCTGGCTGGGAGGTCAAGGTGCTCCACATCGAGGGCCTGGCGCTCACCAAGGGCCAGCGCGTCGAGGCCGGCGTCACCCGTCTCGCCGCCCGAGCTCGGGTGCTCCCGTTCACCTCGACGGTCAACGACGACACGGCCCTGCCGGCCTGGCCCCACGTGCACCTCGAGGTCGTCGACCCCAACGTCCGCGATCGCCCGACAGGCCCCGGCTGCAGCTGAACGCCCGCAGGCGGACGTTCGGGGCATCAGGGCGCGTCACGCGCGCGCTCATGCCCCCCACTCCGCCGTCTTGCTCAGACGGGCGGGAACGCTGACGCGGGCGACCAGCAGGCGTGGGTGCCGCTGCTGATCCGCTCGGGCAGACGCACCCGGGCGATCGGACCGGCCGTGATGTCGGTGGCGTCGAACACGAGGCACTCGCTGCAGTCGCGCACCATGTCGGTCGTGAAGGTGACGAGGTACCCATCGTCCTCTGCGGTGGCCCCGAGCCGCGGTGCGAACGGGGCCTCGCTGCCGAACACGCCGTCGCCAAAGGCGTAGTGCTCCTCGCGGCCAGTGGTCAGATCGTGCTTCACGAGGCCGTCGAAGTGGAACCAGCCCGGCGCGCCGGTGACGTTGTAGCTGTACCGGTAGGGGCGACCGGCCACCGTGCCGTTGACCATGCCGAACTCCATGATCCGGTCGGACAGCGACTCTTCGCGCGTCTCGCCCGTGACCATGTTGAAGCGCCAGCGATGGGGGCGGGTCTGGAGCTGCTCGAGGTCGAGGTAGCGGTAGACGCTGGCCATGTGCGAGTCGGTCGTGT
>JBKJIL010000319.1:0-3694 GCA_046598435.1 Acidimicrobiales bacterium | reverse complement strand
GTCCGGCGCTGGGCCGCGCCGAGGTGGCCCTCACCATCGACAACTCGGGCGGGCTGCTGCCCATCGACTTCACCGAGGTGACGATCACCCGCACGCTGTTCCGCACCGGCGACAGCGAGTACGCCATCAACGGCGTGCCCTGCCGCCTGCTCGACATCCAAGAGCTCCTGTCGGACACCGGCGTGGGGCGCCAGCAGCACGTCATCGTCAGCCAGGGCCAGATCGACGCCGTCCTCAACGCCCGACCGGAGGAGCGCCGGCTCATCCTCGAGGAGGCGGCCGGCGTCCTGAAGTACCGCAAGCGCAAGGAGAAGGCCGAGCGCCGCTTGGCCGCCACCGAGGGCAACCTCACCCGGCTCGGCGACCTTCTGCGTGAGGTCCGTCGCCAGCTCCGGCCCCTCGAGCGCCAGGCCGACGCGGCTCGCCGTCACGGCGACGTCGTGTCCGAGCTGCGGGCGCTGCAGCTGTTCCTCGCCGGCCGCGAGCTCACCACGCTCCAGCGCCGCCTGGCCGACGGGGGAGCGGCTCGGGCCGAGCTGGCCAACGAGGAGCTCCTGCTGCGCAAGGCCCTGGCCGAGCTCGACACCGCGGTCCTGGCCGCCGAGGCCGAGCTGGGCAACATGGGAGGCGACGACGTCAGCGACGCCCTCGTGCGCTTCGAGTCGTTGCGGGAGAAGGGCCGGGGTCTGGCCGCCGTGCTCACCGAGCGTCGGCGGGGGATCGACCGCGAGCGGGGGGCCTTCGTCGACCAGGCCGTCATCGCCAGCCTCGAGGCCGATGCCGCCCGCCTGGCCACCGAGCTGGCGGCCGCCGACGAGGAGGCGGCCGCGCTGGCCCCGCAGGCCGAGCACCTGGCCCGGGCCGAGGGCGCCCTGGCCGAGGCCCGCACCAGCTACGAGCAGCAGTGGGCCGAGGGCGTGCCGGCGCCCACGGGTCGGGCGGCGGAGGCCCGCGGCGAGCTGGCCGCGCTGCGCGCCGGCGTCGAGCGCGGCGAAGCCGAGCTGGCCCGGTCGAGGGCTCGCCTGGCCGCCCTCGACGAGAAGCTCGAGCGCCTCACCGCCGAGGCCACCCGGCTGCGCACCGAGGCCGCCGAGGCCGAGGCCGCCGAAGGCCCGCTCCTCGGGCGGCTCCAGGCTGCTGAGACCGCCCGCGCCGAAGCAGAGGCACAGGTGGCCGAAGCTGAAGCCGCCCTGCGCTCCGCCGACGCCGACCGCCATGCCTGGACCGCCCGCGCCGAGGCCCTCAGCCTGGCCCTCGACCAGGCCCGGTCCCGGGCCGGCGCCGAGCGGCTGGCGTCGGTCAGCGGTGTCGTCGGCACGTTGCTCGACCTCATCGACATCGACGACGGCTGGGAGACGGCCGTCGAGGCGGCCGCCGGGGAAGCCCTGGCCGCCGTCGTGGTCGACGGCGTGGACGCCGCGCGCTCGGCCATCGCCGCCCTCCACGATGGGGCCGACGGCGAAGGTGCGGTGGGCGGTGCCGTCCTCGCGCTGGGCGCCACCCGCACCAGCCGCACAGCGCCGTCGATCGGTGAGCCGGTGCGTCGCCACGTCCGGGCCCGGCGGGCCGACGTCGAAGCACTGCTGGATGCCCTCCTCGGTGCCGCGGTGGCCGTCGAGGGTGGCTGGTCGGCCGCCGTCGATGCCGCCCTCGCTCATCCCGACGCCATCGTCGTCACCCGCGATGGCGGCCGGTTCGGCGTCACCGGCTGGCGGGTCGGCACCGCATCCACCGGTGCCACGGGCGCGGCCCTGGAGGAGGCTCGCCAGCGGGCCGCGGCCGCCACCGACGTGGCCAACCACGCCGAGGCGAGCCTTCACGGCGCCCGCTCACTGCTCGACGAGGCCCGTCAGGGCGAGGGTGCGCTGTCGCGCCAGCTCGACGAGCACGACGGCCGCCTCACCGCCGCCACCGACGGGCTCCAGCGCGTCGATGCCGACCAGCGCGACGCCACCACCGAGGCCGACTCGCTGCGGGGCCACGCCGACGAGCTGGCCGAGCGCCTGGCCAGAGAGCAGGCCCGGGTGGCCGAGCTCGATCTCACCCTGCCCCTCCTCGAGGCGGAGGAGGCCGATTCGGCCGAGCAGGCCCGGGCCATGGCACGGGCCAAGGCGCATCTCGACGAACGGGCCGCCGAGGTGGGCTCGCTGCGGGCCGATCTGGACGTGCGCACGGCCGGTCTCGTCGATCGACGCCAGTTCCTGCGCACGCGCCTCGCGGAGGTGGAGGCACGGCTCGAGGGGTCGATGGATGCCCGTCGCGAGGCCGAGGTCCGACGGGTGGAGCTCGACGCCAAGCAGACCGCTGTCGACCGCCTGGCCGCCCTCGTCACCGATCGTCTGGCCACCGTCGAGACCGAGGTGTCGGAGCTGCGCGAGCGTCGCCGTCGCCAGAGCGAGGTGCAGCGGGCCGCCGCCGCCCGGCTCGACGGCCTCCGCCAGGAGCGCCAGGCCGCTGAGCGACGGCTCGAGGAGACCCGTGAGAAGGCCCGCCGGGCCGAGCTCGACGAAGCCGAGGTGAAGCTCCGACTCGAAGCCGCGGTGGAGGCCCTGCGCCGGGACCTCGACGTCGAGCCGGAGACGGCCATGGCCAGCGATCCGCCGGTGATGAACGAGGGCGTGTCACCGACCGCCCGGGTGCGCGAGCTCGAGCGCGACCTGCGCCTCATGGGGCCGATCAACCCCCTGGCCCTCGAGGAGTACGAGGCTCTCCAGGAGCGGCACCAGTTCCTCGAGGCGCAGCTCGACGACGTGAAGTCGTCCCGTCGTGACCTCGGCAAGGTGATCAAGGCCATCGACGCCGAGATCGTGGACGTGTTCGCCGGCGCCTTCGCCGATGTGTCCCAGAACTTCGAGCACCTCTTCCAGACGCTCTTCCCGGGCGGCACCGGCCGGCTGCGGCTCACCGCGCCCGACGACCTGCTCGAGACGGGCATCGAGGTGGAGGCCAAGCCGTCGGGCAAGAACGTGCGCAAGCTCTCGCTGCTCTCGGGCGGCGAGCGCTCCCTCACCGCCCTGGCATTCCTCTTCGCCGTGTTCCGCAGCCGACCGTCGCCCTTCTACGTGATGGACGAGGTCGAGGCCGCCCTCGACGACATGAACTTGCACCGCTTCCTCGACCTCGTGCACGAGTTTCGCCAGGAGGCGCAGCTCATCATCGTGAGCCACCAGAAGCGCACGATGGAGTCGGCGGACATCTTGTATGGGGTGACGATGCAGCCTGGTGGGAGCAGCAAGGTGGTGAGCGAGCGGGTCACCAGCTCCGCCTGAGCTGGCGTCCGTCGCCTCGGCCCGTCGCGTGCGGGATGATGCTCGGGTGCGAGGGACGGGGAAGCTCTGGCTGGCGGCCCTGCTGGTCGTAGTCGCGGCCGCGATCGGGCTGGCGCCCGCGCGGGGGTCGGCCGCCCCGACGCCCCTCCCGGGCCTGAGCCTGGTGGGCGACGACGTGCTCTCGGATGACGGTCGGCTGCACGAGCTCACGCTGCACAGCGCGGTGCTGGGACGCGCCACGAGGGTCCGGGTACTGCTGCCGGCCGGCTACGCCGCCGCGGCCCCCCGGCGGTACCCGATGCTGCTCCTCCTCCACGGCGCCGACGCAGACCAGCGAGCGTGGACGGGGTCGAGCGACGTCGAGGGGCACACCGCAGCCCTCGGGCTCATCGTGGTGATGCCGGACGCGGGTCGGAGGAGCTTCT
>JBKJIL010000283.1:0-3113 GCA_046598435.1 Acidimicrobiales bacterium | reverse complement strand
CCCTCGAAGCGGACCTCGCCCCGACCGCCCGTCGGGGCTTGGGCCGGCAGCGCCGAGTCGGCGGTCGAGTCGGCGATCACCGGTGCGGTCTCCAGCACCTCGCTGACCCGCTCGGCTGCCGCCGACGCCCGCTGAGCCTGGGCGAGGATCATGCCGAGCATCCGCAGGGGCCAGATCAGCATCACCACGTAGACGTTGAAGGCCACCAGCTCCCCGAGGCTGAGGCTGCCGTTCAAGACCTGGTGTCCGCCGTAGCCGAGGGTGGCGATGAGCCCGAGGTTCGGGAGCAGCTCGAGGGCAGGGAGGTAGGTGGCCCGCACCCGGGCCGCATCCATCGAGCGCTCGTACACGTCATCTGCCTCGATGCGAAGTCGAGCCGCCTGCACCCCCTCGGCCCCGAAGCCCTTCACGACTCGCACCCCGGCGACGGTCTCCTCGACCACCGCGGCCAGCTCGGCCGACTCCTGCTGGATCCCCATCACGGCCGGGTGGAGCCGGCGGGAGAAGCGGGTGGCCAGCACGTTGAGAAACGGCAGGCTCCCGAGGGCCAGCAGCGTGAGCAGCGGATCCATGGTGAGGAGGATGACGGTCACGGCGGCCACCGTGACGGCGTTGGAGATCGTCAGCGGGATCATCACGACCAGGGCCTGGATCTGCTGCAGGTCGGTGTTGGCTCGGCTCATGAGCTGCCCGGTCTGGGCCCGGTCGTGGTACGAGAAGTGGAGGCGCTGGATGTGCGCGAACAGCCGCTCGCGCAGGTCGGCCTCCACCCAGCGGGCCTCCCGAAAGGCGTAGTAGCGCCGCAGGCCGGTGAAGCCACCCACGATCAGCGCGGCCAGGACGATGACCAGCGCCCAGGCCCGGAGCCCGCCCATGTCGTCGGCTTCGATGGCGTCGACGGCCTCGCGCACCAGCAGGCCCACGCTCACCTTGCCCGCCGTCCAGCCCAGGCCGACCAGCACGCCGATGGCGATGCCTCGCCTGCGGGCCCGACACGCGGCGATGATCAACCGCCAGCCCCTGGTGCTGCGCTGCGTTGGCTCTGGCGTATCGATGATCGTCCCCCCTGAGATCTTGACCCGCGGGTCAATGTATCGGTGGTGGGGGTCGAGCGCCCGACTCGTTTCGGGCGGCCTACGGTTGTGATCGTGGCGACCACGCTCCTGTCCCGCCGACTCGGCTCAGAGCGGGCCACCGCGGGTTCGCTGGTCGTCGGGGCGCTGGCCGGCTGCGCGCTCCTGTCGCTCGTGGACCCGAACGAGGGGGGCCGCTACCCGGTGTGCCCGACGCGTGCCCTGTTCGGCGTCGACTGCCCGGCCTGCGGCACCCTGCGGGGCCTGCACGCGCTCAGCCGCGGCCACGTGGGCACCGCCATCGATCACAACCTCCTGCTCGTGGTGGCCGTACCGCTCGGAGCCGTCGTGTGGTTCCGATGGCTCGCCATCGCGCTGGGTCGGCGCCCTCGGGCCATGCGGCTCCCGGCATGGGTGGCGCCGAGTGCGATCGCGGTGGCCGTCGCCTTCACCCTCGTGCGGAACCTGGCGCCGGCGCCGTGGAGCTGGCTCGACAGCGCCTAGGTCGTTCGGCCCACTCGGGGCTACAGCACCGTAGGATTCGTGCCGATGCTCGGTTGAGCAGAGGAGGAGTTGGTGTGCAGTTCGACGAGCTGATCTTGCACGATGGCGAGCAAGAGCTCCGCGTGCGCTTCCACCCCCATCTCACGATGCTGGCCGGCCTGGGACCGACCGAGCGTCAGGAGTTCGCCAAGGGGCTGCTGGCGTCGCTCACCGGCGGCGACCGGCCCAGCGAGCTCCGGTACCTCGACGGCCCCGGCCAGACCGTCACCCTCACCGGGGTCGACGGCCGGGTGCGGGCGGAGTACGCCGACGGCACACCCGCCGCCGAGCCCGTCGGCACCCTGGCGCCCGATGCCAAAGCCCTCGGGCGCCTCATGGTCATCCGCGCCGATGACGTCGGCGGCCAAGTCACCCGTGCGCGCGAGGACGAGCCGCCGGAGCTGCGCGAGGCCCGGGACACGCTCGAGGAGCTCACCGCAGACCTGCAGACCGCGCTCGGGCGCGAACAGGCCCTCGCCGAGCTGCAGACCATGCTCGACGCGGTGGACGAGGAGCTTCGCGTCGCACGCGACGGCGTGGCCCGGCGCGTGTACGCACAGGTGCTGGCCCAGCTCGAGCGGGTGCGGGCCGAGGCCGCGGCTCTGCGATCTGGGACAGCCGGCATCGAGGCAGACCGCCACCTGCTGGCCAGCGCCGAAACAGCCCGACGACTGGCCGCACGCTGGACGGCGACCGCCGCCAAGGCGGCCGCGCTGCGAGCCGACATCACGGGCGTCGAGCCGATCGAACCGGCTGAGCTCGCGGAGCTCGCCCGAGTTCCCGAGATGCCCCCCGAGGGGATCGAGGAAGGCCTGGAAGCGATGGCGGCCGCGGTGACGGCGCGCGATGTGCTCGACCAGCGCCTGCAGGACCTGGCCGTGGCCCAGCTGCCGGCACCTTCCCATCCGCTCGTCGCCGAGCTCGGGTTGCTGGATCAGGTGAGCCTCTGGCAGGTTGCCGATCGCCTGGTGAGGGCCAGCGATGCCATGCAGCGGGTACAGGTCGCGCAGGGTGGGCTCGAGCTCCACGACATGGGACCCGCGCCGGGCCTCATCGCCGACATCGAAGCGGCCCACGCCGAGGTCGATGCCGCCGACCGCGCCGTCGCCAGCGCCCAGGTCGCAGGCCTGGCCGGCGCCGGCGCCGGCATCGCAGCTGCGGTGCTGGGCCTGATGGCGGCACCGGTGCTGCTGCCCCTCGGCCTGGTCGGCGCCGCCGTCGCCACCGGCGCCGGTGTCGTGCGCCCCCGGTTTCGGCGCTCCCGGGCCCACCATGCCGAGCTGAAGGCTCTCGAGCGCGCGGAGGCCACGAGCTACCTCGGGTTCCACATCCGGCGGGTGGAAGCCAGCATCGACCCCAAGCTCCGGGAGGCGGTCGAGACGACGGCCACCGAGCACCGCGGCGCGATGGCCGCGTGGACGGAGCTCGTCGGGCCGACCGTCGATGTGGCGGACGTCAGCGCGCTGGCCGACGAGATCCGGGCCTACCACGAGGCCG
>JBKJIL010000242.1:0-5158 GCA_046598435.1 Acidimicrobiales bacterium | reverse complement strand
CCCAGATCGCGGTGGACGCGGCCCGCTTGTGCCGCAAGCTGGAGGAGACGGTGCCCGACACCGTCGTCCGCTACGAGTACTCACCCGAGAGCTTTACCGGTACCGAGCTCGAGTACGCCGTCGACGTCTGCGGTGCGGTCATGGACGTCATCGAGCCCGACGCCGATCAGCGCCGCATCGTTCTCAACCTGCCGGCCACGGTCGAGATGTACACGGCCAACATCTACGGCGACGCCATCGAGTGGTTCCATCGCAACGTGCCCAATCGCGACCGGGTGATCCTGAGCCTGCACCCGCACAACGACCGCGGCACCGGCGTTGCCGCCGCCGAGTTCGGAATGATGGCCGGGGCCGACCGGGTCGAGGGCACCCTCTTCGGCAACGGCGAGCGCACCGGCAACGTCGACATCATCAACCTGGCCATGAACCTGTTCAGCCAGGGCGTCGACCCCGAGCTCGACCTCTCCGACATCGACGCCCTGCGCCGAGTCGCCGAGTACTGCAACCGGCTGCCCGTGCCGGCCCGGCACCCGTACGTGGGTGATCTCGTCTACACCTCCTTCTCCGGCAGCCACCAGGACGCCATCAAGAAGGGCTTCGACGCCCTCTACTCGGGGCCGGGCGGCACCGACTACGAGGAGTGGGGCGTGCCCTACCTCCCCATCGACCCCAAGCACGTGGGCCGCACCTACGAGGCCGTGATCCGGGTGAACAGCCAGTCGGGCAAGGGCGGGGTGGCCTACCTCATGAAGGCCGAGCACGGGATGGACCTCCCGCGCCGCCTCCAGATCGAGTTCTCGAAGACCATCCAGACGATCACCGAGGACACCGGCACCGAGATCCCCGCGTCGGAGGTGTGGAGCGCGTTCGAGACCACCTACCTCGACCCCGAGGCGCCCATCCACCTCGTGAGCCACGAGACGACGACCGGCGAGAAGGGCTCGACGGTGACTGCTCAGATCCTCGTCGACGGGGAGCACCGCACGGTCATGGGATCGGGCAACGGCCCCCTCGCCGCGTTCATCGGTGCTCTCCAGGCCGACCTCGGGATCGACATCGAGGTGGTCGACTACAGCGAGCACGCCGTCAGCGCGGGCACCAACGCCCAGGCCGCGGCCTACGTGGAGACCCAGTCCGTCGACGGCGAGGTGCGCTGGGGGGTGGGGCTCGACGAGAGCATCCTCACGGCGTCGCTGCGGGCCGTGGTGAGCGCGGTCAACCGGCAGCGGGAGGCGCAGCGGCTCGTGGAGCGCCACGAACCCTGACCCTCGGGTCGCCCACCTGGCAGGCTCCTCCGCATGAACCGACGTGCCGCGCTTCCGCTGGCTGCGGCGGCCGTCGTGCTGGTGGCCGCCGCCGGCTTCGCGGCCAGCAGCGGCGACGACGCACCGCGCCGGGACACGGCGACGACGTTGGACACCGCGATCATCACGACCACCACCGAGGGCCCGCCGCTCGTCGCCGGGGTAGCGGGCGCATCGGGTGTCGGGGACCCGTACTTCCCGGGCCTCGGCAACGGTGGGTACGACGTCGAGCACTACGCGCTGGAGCTCACGTGGCGGCCCGACGACGAGGCCATCGACGGTGTCACCACGATCACGGCCACCGCCGTCGAGGACCTCAGCCGCTTCAACCTCGACCTGGCCGGCCTGGAGGTGCGAGCCGTCACGGTGGACGGTCGCTCGGCATCGATGCAGCACGTCGAGCGCGAGCTCGAGGTCACGCCGGCCGAGCCCATCGCGCGCGGCAGCTCGTTCACCACCGTCGTGACCTACGGCGGGGTGCCCCAGCCCATCAGCGAGGGCACCGACCTGTTCGACGTCGGCTGGCAGACCGATGGCCGCGAGGTGTTCGTGGTGTCGGAGCCCTCCGGGGCGGCCACCTTCTTCCCCGTGAACGACCACCCCTCTGACAAGGCCAGCTACACGTTCCAGATCACCGCTCCTCAGGACCAGGTGGTGGCGGCCAACGGGCTCCTGGTCGGCACCCAGGACCTCGGCGACGGCACCCGCAGGTGGAGCTACGAAGCCCGCGACCTGATGGCCAGCTACCTGGTGCAGCTCGTCATCGGCGACTTCGAGCTGGTCGAGGCGGGATCGGCCGGTGGCGTCACGATCCGACATGCCTTTCACCGAGGCAGCGCCGGTGTGGCCCGCCAGGCCACCGAGCGCACGGCCGAGATGATCGACGTGCTCGACGACGTGTACGGGCCGTTCCCGTTCGAGGCCTACGGCGTGGTCGTCGTGGACGAGCCGCTCGGGTTCGCGCTGGAGACCCAGACCCTCACCATCATCGGGACGGACATCGCCGGGCTCGGTCGGAGGGCCGACGAGATCCTGCTGCACGAGCTGTCGCACCAGTGGGTCGGCAACGCGGTGAGCGTCGCCACCTGGAAGGACATCTGGCTCAACGAGGGCTTCGCCACCTACAGCGAGTGGCTCTGGAGCGAGCGCACCGGCGGCGCCACCGCAGCCACCCTTGCTCGGCGGGCCGGCTCCGGTCTCGACGTGCCGCCGGGTGACCCTGGTCCCCAGGAGCTGTTCCAGACGAGCGTGTACCTGCGGGGCGGCATGACCTTGCAGGCGCTGCGCGAGGCCATCGGCGACGACGCCTTCTTCCGGGTGCTGCGGACGTGGATCGACGAGCACCGCGACGGCTCCGTCGCCACACCCGAGTTCATCGAGCTGGCCGAGCGCGAGAGCGGTCAGCAGCTCGACGAGCTGTTCCAACGCTGGCTCTACGACCCCGTGCAGCCCACCCTCGACTGATCCGGCGGCCGCCCGCCGGTCAGGCGGTGGGAAGCCAGCCCGGACGCTCGGCCTCGAAGCTGGTGATGGCGCTCTCAGTGCGCAGGGTGATCCCGATGTCGTCCAGGCCCTCCAGGAACCGCTCCCGCGTGGCGTCCTCCAGAGGGAACGGCACGTCGAGGCCGAGGGCGGGTGCCATCAGCGTGCGCCGGTCGACGTCCACCACGATCTCCAGCGTGGGGTCGGCCTCGACGGCGGCGAGGAGCTGCTCGCCCACCTCGGGGCTCACCTGCACCGGCACGAGCCCGTTCTTGGTGCAGTTGTTGCGGAAGATGTCCGCGAAGCGGGGGCTGATCACGGCCGCGAAGCCGTAGTCCATGATCGCCCACACGGCGTGCTCCCGGCTCGAGCCCGTGCCGAAGTTCGGTCCGGCGATCAGGATCGACGCGCCCGCGAAGCGCTCGTCGTTGAGCACGAAGGCGCGGTCGTCACGCCAGGAGGAGAAGAGGCCCTTGCCGAAGCCGGTGCGCTCGACGCGCTTCAGCCACTCGGCCGGGATGATCTGGTCGGTGTCGACGTCGGAGCGGTCGAGCGGCACCGCGGTGCCCTGGACGATCTGGACGGCTTCCATCAGGCAAGGTCCTCCGGGAGGGCGAAGTGGCCGGCGATGGCCGTGGCGGCAGCCACGGCGGGGGAGACGAGGTGCGTGCGCCCGCCTCGACCTTGGCGGCCTTCGAAGTTGCGGTTGCTGGTCGATGCCGAGCGCTCACCTGGAGCCAGCTTGTCGGGGTTCATGGCCAGGCACATCGAGCAGCCCGGCTCACGCCAGTCGAAGCCGGCGGCCCGGAACACCTTGTCGAGGCCCTCGGCCTCGGCCTGGTGCTTCACCGCGAAGCTCCCGGGCACGACGAGGGTGCGGATGCCCGCCTTCACGGTGCGGCCCTCGGCCACCTTGGCGGCGGCGCGGAGGTCCTCGATGCGGGAGTTGGTGCACGATCCGATGAACACCGTGTCGACTGGCACGTCGCGCACCGGGGTGCCCGCCGTGAGGCCCATGTACTCGAGGGCCCGTGCGGCGCTGTCGCGCTCGTTGGGATCGGCGAAGTCGTCGGGGGAGGGGATGCGACCTGACAGGGGCACCACCTGGGCCGGGTTGGTGCCCCAGGACACGTGGGGCGAGATGTCCGCCGCGTCGAGGTGCACCTCCTTGTCGAACGTGGCGCCGGCGTCGGTGGGCAGCGCTCGCCAGTCGGCCAGCGCCCGCTCCCAGTCGGCGCCCTTCGGGGCATGGGTGCGGCCCTCGAGGTAGGCGAAGGTGACGTCGTCGGGGGCGATGAGGCCGGCCTTGGCACCAGCCTCGATCGACATGTTGCAGATCGTCATCCGGCCCTCCATGGAGAGGCGGGTGATCGTGTCGCCGCGGTGCTGGATGACCGAGCCGATGCCGCCGCCGGTGCCGATGCGCCCGATGACGGCGAGGATGACGTCCTTGGCCGTGGCTCCGTCGGGGAGCTCGCCGGTGACGGTGACGGCCATGGTGCCGGGCCGCACCTGGGGGAGCGTCTGAGTGGCCAGCACGTGCTCGACCTCGCTGGTGCCGATGCCGAAGGCCAGGGCACCGAAGGCGCCGTGAGTGGACGTGTGGCTGTCGCCGCACACGATCGTCATGCCGGGCAGCGTGCGACCCTGCTCCGGGCCGATCACGTGGACGATGCCCTGGTTGGGGTCGCCCATGCCGTAGTGGGTGATGCCGAACTCGGCCGTGTTGGCGGCCAGCACCTCGAGCTGCTTCGCCGAGATGGCGTCCGCCACCGGCTTGTCGATGTCCTCGGTGGGCACGTTGTGGTCGGCGGTGGCCACGGTCAGGTCGGGCCGGCGCACGCGACGACCGGCGAGGCGGATCCCGTCAAACGCCTGGGGGCTGGTGACCTCGTGCACGAGGTGCAGGTCGATGTAGAGCAGGTCGGGCTCGCCGGGGGCGCTGCGCACCACATGGCGGTCCCACACCTTGTCGGAGAGCGTCCTGGCCGTGCTGTTGGTTGCCATCGATCGTCCTTCGTCGTCCTTGTGTCTTACATGGTGAGACGATAATCTTGCTGTGTGGACAGCATAAGCGGGGTGGGCGTCCTCGACAAGGCGATGGCCGTGCTGGCCGCGATCGAGGACGCACCGCGGTCGCTGGCCGAGCTCGTGGCGGCGACCGAGCTGAGCCGCCCGACGGCCCACCGGCTCGCGGTCGCCCTCGAGGCGCACGGGCTCGTGCGCAGGGACGACGACGGTCGGTTCTGCCTCGGTCTGCGCCTGATCGGCCTCGGGCACGAGGCGGCGGAGGCGGTGCCGGTGTGGGCCGCCGCCCGACCTGCGCTGGCCTCGCTGCACGAGCAGACGGGTGAGAGCGTGCAGCTCTACGT
>JBKJIL010000127.1:0-32517 GCA_046598435.1 Acidimicrobiales bacterium | reverse complement strand
CACGGCGGTGACCGTGGACGAGGCGTAGAGCGAGAACAGGAGCTGGACCGCGCCAAGGAGGAACACCAAGAAGACGAGCACGCCGGCTGCCGTCGAGATGGCCCCTGTGCCCCTGTCATGGCGAACCACCTGGCGAACCACGAGGCTCAGTCGCCGATCTCGGCCACCTTGTCCTTGGTGTTGGACTCCGTGTCCTGCCAGATGGTCTTGAACCCCACCCACATCAAGGCGCCGATGCCGGCCATGATCAAGACGGCGATGGCGGCGCTGATGACCCCTTCTCCGCGGTCGTCGTGACGGAGCCGGTGGGCGGTGGCCACCCACCACGAGCGCGTGCGGACGTAGGTCGGGAGCAGCAGGTGGGCCATGGTGGTTCCTCTCGGGGTGGTCGGGTGGTCGGGTGTCAGGAGCTGGAGAAGAGGCGAAGGGCCTCGATGAAGGGGACGGCGAGGAGCACGGCGCCGGGGACGAGGGTGGCGACCGTGACGGGGATCCAGACCTGTTGCGAGCGGCGCTCGATCTGCTCGATGAGCTCGCGCTGGACCTCGCGCCGGATGCCGCGCGCCTCCTCGGCGATCAGTCGCCCGAGATCTCCGGCCTCCCGGTTGAGGGCCAGGACGGCGACCAGCCGGGACAGCGCGTCGACGTCGGCCACCGCGGCCCACTCTCTGAGCGCCTCCACCTCGCTGAGTCCCTGCCGGATGCGGCCGCCGACGATGGCCAGGTCCTGAGCGCAGGCGCCTGTCCCCCGTCCGGCCAGCCGGTTCAGGGCGCCGCCCAAGGAGTAGCCGGCGGCGATGAGCATCCCGAGCTGCTCGCTGACCACCGGGAGCTCGAGGAAGATCCGTCGCTTCCACCGATCGGAGGCGCTGGCGAGCTGCTGCTCCACGACGAGGAACCCGAGCACGGGGCCGCCGATGAGGAAGAGCAGCGCCACCGAGAGCGGGGGCCGCAACCCGGCGCTGAGGAGCGCGCCGCCGGCGAGCCCCCCGGCCGCCCACCCGCACTGACGGAGGCGAAAGGCGGCGACGTCGATCGGCAGGTGGACCCGACGCAAGCGCACCGACAGCTCTTCGTTGACGCCCAGCAGGCCGGAGAGCCGGGAACCGGCGCGCTGGGCCAGCGGGGCGATCACCTCGCGCAGCGCCGTGGCCGGTCGCCCCTCGCGACGTTCTGCGGCCCCGCGCATGCCGCCTGGCGCGTACGGCTGGAGCCGGGTGGTCAGCGGCTGGCGGCGGAACCAGCGGACCTCGGCCATGACCAGGGCGGACCCGATCCACAGCAGCGCGGCCGACGCCGCCAGCCATCGAGTCATCGCCGTGCCTCACGCATCGGGTCGCTCACGCATCGAAGACCCGTTCCTCCTCGGGCACCACCATGATCCGCCCCGCCCACGCCCAGCAGGCGATCACCATGGCGATCGCCACCACCACGAGGGCCTGACCGGTGGGCGTCTGATAGGCCGATCGGCCGGTGCCCACCGACATGCCGGCCATGGCCATCCCCGCCGGGACGATGAGCACGAACCGGCGGGCGAACCGGGCGCCCGCCTGCTTGGCCCGGGCGTCCTTCCGGCCGTGGGTGTCTTGGATCCGGTCGTCGATGAGGGCCTCGAGCCGTCGGTCGAGGTCGGCGCCGCCCACCTCGTGGGCGACCAGCAGGGTCTCGCACGCGGCGTCGGCCGTCGGGTCGGCCAGTGCCGCCTTCAGCACGCGCAGCGTCCTCGGGAAGTCGGTCGAGAGCAGCCACTCGCGCTCCGCGGCGTCGAAGGCGGCCCGCATCTCCGCGGGAGCTCGACGGCCCACCTCGAACAGCGCCTGCGGGATCGACCGCCCGAGCGACGACGTGAGGATCCGCAGCTCCTCGAGCAGTCGCGGCCAGGCGTCCATGGCCGCCGCTCGGCGCGCCGTCCGCCGGGCCCGGTAGGAGGCCACGGGGAACGATCCCGCGAAGGCAGCTGTGACGGCGGCAGGCAGCACGCCGCCGAACACGGCGTAGGAGGCCAGCCCGGTGAGGAGCGCCAGCGCCACGATGATCCCGGCCAGGTCGCGCATGGGCACCTCGGCCAGGCCGGCCTGCACCATCCAGTCACGTCGTCTCGCTCGCCGGGCGGGATCTCTCGTGCGGGCGGCCAGGCCGAGGTCGCGTCGGCCGAGCACGAGGGCGCCGTAGAGGAGGTAGGTCCCCGCGCCAGCGGCGATGGCCAGCCCGAGCCCGATCACCAGCGACCTCCCGGGGTGTCGTGGATGGCGCCGAGCAGGAGCCGCGCGTCGAAGCCGGCCGCGCGTAGGGCCCGCTCGGCCCGCACCGGCAACGTGCCGCTCCACGCGAGGGGTGCCGTGGGACTCGGCCGCTCGAACACCTGGGTCACCGTGAACTGGGCCGCCTCCGGACCGGCGGCAAGATCCTCGACGGCGATCACCTCCGTGACGCGCGGTCCCTGCGGGGTGCGAGCGCAGTGCACGACGATGTCGATGCTCTCGCTGACCAGGCTGTTGAGCGCCGACAGTGGCAGTGGGGTCGTCGCGTCGGAGAGCTGGCAGATGAAGCGAAGGCGGGTGAGCGCCTGGCGAGCCGAGCCCGAGTGGATGGTGGTGAAGCCCTTCACGCCCGAGGACAGGGTGAGCAGAAGGGGCAGAGCCTCTCGGTCTCGGACCTCGCCGACCACCGCCACATCGGGGGCCATGCGCAGGAACCCCGACACGAGCCTGCGGAGATCGACCGCGGGCCGATCGGCCCGCGCCGCCCGCGTCTGCATGCTGGCCACGTTGGGGAGGGGCACGTCAGCTTCGAACACCTCCTCGGCCACCACCACCCGCAACGACGGGTCGAGCTCGGCGGTGCAACACGACATGAGGGTGGTCTTCCCCGACCCGGGGGCCCCGGCCACCACCACCGTGAGGCTGGCCTTCACGCAGGCGGCGAGGAAGGCAGCCACCGGGGCGGAGAGCATCTCACCCTCCACGAGCTGATCGAGGTTCCTGAAGGCCACGCCGGTGAACTTCCGGATGTTCACCATGACGTGGCCGCCGCTGCTCACATCGCCGTGGACGATGTGCATGCGCGACCCGTTGTCGAGCTGCGCGTCCTGCAGCCCCTCGGCCGCGTCGAGCTTGCGGTGCGAGCTCGACGCGTCGTCGGGGATCTTGGTGAGGGTGCGCAGGACGTGCTCGTCGTCGTGGAACACCTCGTCGTGGTAGCCGCTGCGCCCGCGATGTCGCTTTGCGAAGATCTGATCGGGCGCGTTGATCATGATCTCCCACACGTCGTCGTCGTCGAGCAGGGGCGCCAGGGGCCCGTACCCGGCGAGGTTCCGAAAGGCCCGCTCAGCCACCAGGTCAGGCTCCGCCAGGTCGAACGGGCGGACCCCGCGCCGGTGATCGAGCGACCAGCGGGCCACCTCGTCGCGGATCAGGCCCCGCAGCTTGTCGGCCCCGTCGGCGTCGCGCATCTCCAGGGAGATGTCCTTGGCCCGCTCCTGCACGGCGCGCTCGATCTCCTCGAGCGGCGACGCCGGCTCGGCGATCACCCCGTCGTCTCCTGGTCGCCCTGGTCGCCCTGGTCGGTCCAGGAGCCCAGCGATCCCGGGGCGACCGGCTCGGGCATGCGGGCCATGTCGTCGGTGAGGTGACGCGGGGTCGACTGCTCCAGCACGGCCGCCACCGGGCCCGACACGGCACCGACCCACGCGTCCGGCAGGTGGGCACCGTCGCGCAGCAAGACGTCCAGGTTGCGTCGCACGCCGAGATGGAGCGGCGTGGGCACCCCGGTGTCGCCGGCGCTGGCCTGCAGGAGGTGGCCGAAGGTGCGGGTCAGCTCGGCCCGGGCGCGTTGCCCCCGCAGCGATCGGTTCAGCACCGGCACGAGCCGATCCCCGGGCACCCCGTGGTCGAGGACGTCACGGGTGACGCGCAGGAGGCTGTGCAGCCCCTTCATCCCCGGTGCGCCCACGACGACGACCAGGTCGGCCGCGTCGGCGACCGTCCGGGCCATGAGGTTGCGCTCCTCGACGTCGATCGATCCAGAGGTGCGCTCGCCCTCCAGGTCGTCGTCGATGTCGGCCACGACGACCCGGAAGCCGCGTCGGAGCCCATCGAGCGCAGCCTCGAAGGCCCGCGGCCGCAGCGCGGTCCAGTCGCGGTGGCGGTGCAGCCCGAGGAGCAGGTGGTACCCGCGCTCCTCGACGAGCCAGGTCAGCGAACGGACCGTCTCGATGGTGGGGATGCCGCTGCGATGGGCATCGACGAGCTCGACGACGCTGGGCACCACGTCGTGCGCGGCATGGAGCATGGCGTGGTCGGCGTGGAGGGCGAGATCAGCCAGGCAGACGAGGCCGGAGCGGCGGGTGTCCCTGGCCAGGCCCTGAGCCAGCGCCATGGCCACAGTGGACCGACCGGCGCCGCTCGGACCGGTGACGGCGACGAGCTGGCCGCGGTAGCCACCGGCGTCGGCCCCGCCCTCGTGGCGCCGGTGGGTGGTGGGCGCGTCGTCGAGGCGGGCGATGGGCGTGGCCACCTGGGTCAGGACCTGGAGGAGGTCGCCCCGATCGAAGCCCAGGGGCAGCCGCGCCGAGGTGCCGAGGCCGGTCGTGGCCACCCGGCCCGTGTCGACGAGGATCACCGCGCAGCCCGCTTCGAGGGCCAGGTCGACGAGATCGCGATCGAGGCCAGGGATGGCGTCGTCGACGATGAGCGCCGAGTAGCCACGGCCGGCCCGCAGGCGCACCCGCACCTCCTCCAGCGACATCGCCTTGAGGAACTCGATGGGCAGCGACGCGGAGTTGGACCATCTCGACAGCTCGCGGAACCAGGTGGATCGCACCTGGGCCAGGCCCAGCAGCACGAACCGCTCCGAGGCCATCAGGTCTCGCTCTGGACCTCGATGGGCGCCTCGTCGCTGGCCGCGAACGTGGCGCGCACGACGGTGACGTCGCCGGTGCGCAAGGCGTGGACGAGGGCCGCCACCGCCTCGGCGGACGGGGCTGCGACGACGATGCTGAGCTCCCGCTCGCTCGTCAGGGAGCCATCCCGGCCCGTACCGATCTGCACGACCGTGGCCCCCCGCACGACCGACGTGGTCCGCTCGTCTCGCGTGACGAACACGTCGACGAGGTCGCCCTGCTTCAGGTGGCCGACGGCGATCTGCTGGCGGGGGAGGGTGAGCTCGATCTCATGGGTGCCGGGCGCGCCGCGGTCGTCCGTGACGGACGCCTCCTGCACGATCTCGCCGGTCCCGATGGGTCCCAGGGCCACCCGGCCGACGAGCTCCTCGACCGACAGGAAGGCGCCCGATGCGTCATGGGGCAGCTCGGCCATCACGACACGAAGGTCGTCGGCGCTGAGGGTGTCGCCGATCCGGATGGCGTGGCGGGCGATCACGACCGGATCCGACGGACCCTGCGAGGCGTCGGTGTAGGCCACGAACACCCCGACCGCGGCGAGGGCCATCAGCAGCCCCCCGGCGATGGCTCGCGTGCCCGGCAGCCCCGCGCGATGCCGCACGACGAGTGACGGGGTGGCGGTGACGGGAGTCACGAATGCCGGTTCGCCATGGGCCACCGTGTCTCCTTTGTGCGCTTCGCGGCGTTCATCGCATGAAAGCACATGGAACGGCAAGACGTCACCCAAAAGTGTCGTCTGCGGGTGTACGTTTGATCTCATGGCAAGTGAGATCGTCTGGCTGTCCACCCAGGACGCAGCCCGCCGCCTCGGCGTCACGCCGCGCACGCTGTACCGGTTCATCGACCTCGGCGACCTGCCCGCCTACCGTCTCGGTCGCGTCATCCGCTTGAAGGCCGACGATGTCGACGCCTTCATCGACTCGTCACGGATCCAACCGGGCAGCCTCGAGCACCTCTATCCCGACACGGGCTCGAAGAAGTAGCTCAGCCCGTCGACACCTCGGCGATGGCGGCCAGAGCCACGTAGGTCGACCCCGGCGGGTCGCCGTCGGTGCGCACCACGGCCACGTCGTGGCCGACGGAGCGCAGGGCGCCCGCCACCACGTCGTCCGAGGTCGTGACGAGGCGCACCCGCTCTCGGTCCAGCGCCAGCTCGACCAGGACATCAGCGAGGCACAGCTCAGTGGCGACGACGCGATCGCCGACCGTCGGCTCCACGCTGGGTGCCGTGCGCAGCACCCCCAGGGCGCGCATGGTCAGCAGCACCCAGGTCCCGCCACCGGTCCGCAGCGTCACGAAGTCGGCACCGATCACGTCGATGAGGCCGTGATGCCGACGACGGCCCACTGCGATCGACACGCCCGCTCGGCGCTCGGCCAGGTCGGCCAGCACGCCGGGCAGGGTCGCCTCCTGCTCGGCCACCTCGCGCAGCCACCGCTCGCGCGCCCGCTGGCGAGCGGCATCGTCCACGCGGGCTTCGGCCACCCAGCGGTGGAGCCGGGCCGCGAAGCTCGAGGGCCCACCCCGAACCAGCTCCCCAGGCTGGCGCAGTGCCGCGTCCCACGCGCTCTCGCTCCGGTGGTCCCCCATCGGTGCGCATCGTACGACGGCTCCCCCGATCGGGTCGGGGAGAACGAGGGTGCGGCCACTAGCCTGGTGGGGTCGTGTCAAGCACCCAAGTGAAGATCTCCGTCCCCGGCAACCACCTCATGCCAGCGCTGCTCGGCGAGCGCGACGAGGTGATGCGCGCCATCGAGGCCGCGTTCCCCGACGTCGGCATCCACGTGCGGGGCAACGAGGTGGCCATCGAGGGCGACAGCGCCGAACGAGTGGCGGCCTTGATCGAGGACCTCGTCGTGCTGGTGGAGCAGGGCCATCATCTCGACGCGTCCACGGTGCGCCGCAGCGTCGACATGGTCCGCGCCGACGAGCGGCCGGCGGAGATCCTCACCACAGAGGTGCTGCGCCCGGCGCGAGGCCGTCCCGTGCGACCCAAGTCGAGCGGCCAGAAGCGCTACGTCGACGCCATCCGGGAGAACGTCATCACCTTCGGCGTCGGTCCGGCCGGCACCGGCAAGAGCTGGTTGGCGGTGGCCATGGGCGTGCAGGCGCTGCAGTCCAAGGAGGTCGACCGCATCATCCTCACCCGTCCCGCAGTCGAGGCCGGTGAGCGCCTCGGCTTCCTGCCCGGTGACCTCATGGCCAAGGTCGACCCCTACCTGCGGCCGCTCTGGGACGCCCTCCACGACATGGTGGGCACGGAGAACGCGGGGAAGATGCTGGAGCGCGGCCAGGTCGAGGTGGCACCGCTGGCCTTCATGCGGGGCCGCACCCTCAACGCCAGCTTCATCATCCTGGACGAGGCCCAGAACACCACGCCCGAGCAGATGAAGATGTTCCTCACCCGCATCGGGTTCGGGTCGAAGGCCGTGGTCACCGGCGACACCACCCAGGTCGACGTGGGCGGGGGCCGCAGCGGCCTCGGCGGTCTCGAGCGCATCCTCGAGGGCATCGACGGTCTGGGCTGGGTGCACCTCACCAGCAGCGACGTCGTCCGCCATCGCATCGTGCAGGACATCGTCGACGCCTACGAGCGCGCGACAGCGCCCGAGGCCACTCAGTCCGAGGTCACTCGCTGATGCCAGGCGATCCCCCCGAGGGCCCCGACCGCCCTGATCCCGCCGACCTGCCCGAGGGGATCGAGGCAGCCGACCTCCCACCGATGCCGATGGCGAACCGCAAGCGCCGGCCGCCGGTGGAGGGCGAGGTCGAGGTGTTCGGCGTGGACGAGCAGACCGACCAGCCCGTGGAGCTGGCCCGATGGGTCGACCTGGCCAGCCACGTGCTCCACGACTCGGGCGTGCGGGGCGAGGCCGAGCTGTCCCTGGTGTTCGTCGACGAAGCGGTGATGTCCGACCTCAACAAGCGGTTCATGGACGCCGAGGGCCCCACCGACGTGCTGGCCTTCCCGATCGACGACCCGATCGACGGTGGCCGCTGGCCCGACTCCGGCACCACGGGCCCCGACCGCGATCCGCCCGAGGTGGGCGAGCTGCCCATGCTGCTCGGCGACGTGGTGGTCTGTCCCGCCGTGGCGGCCCGTCAGGCCCCTGAGCACGCCGGGAGCTATGACGACGAGGTGGCTCTGCTCGTGGTGCACGGCGTGCTCCACGTCCTCGGCATGGACCATGCCGAACCCGAAGAGACGGCGGCCATGCAGGCCCGCGAGCGTGAGCTCCTCGATCGCTACCACCACAACCGCCATCACGAGAACCAATGATGGGAACCGTGTCCACACCCCCAAGTACCGGTGTCCTCGCCGCCGCGCTCACCACCGCCGACTGGATGATCGCCACCGCGGTGGTCGTGCTGTTCCTCCTGTCGATCGTGCTCGCCGCCGCCGAGACGGCCCTCACACGGGTGTCCAAGGCGCGGGCGCAGGCCTTGGCCGAGACGAAGGGCAGGCGGGGCGAGATCCTGCTGTCGCTCGTCGAGCACCAGGAGTGGCTCAACCCGACCCTGCTGGTGGTGCTGACCACGCAGCTCGTGCAGTCCACCCTGCTCGGTGTGCTGGCCAGCCGCCTGTTCGGTGCGTGGGGCGTCGTGGGCGCCACGACGGTCAACGTGACGCTGTTCTTCGTGGTGGCCGAGGTGGCCCCGAAGACGTGGGCCATCCAGCACACCGATCGGGCCGCCCTGGCATCGGCCCGGCCCATCAAGGCCCTCGCCAACTGGGGCCCGCTCAAGCTCCTCTCGCGCGGGCTCATCGGGCTGACGAACGTGCTGCTGCCGGGCAAGGGCCTGAAGCGCGGCCCGTACACCTCGCAGGAGGAGCTGCTTGCGGTGGCTGACCTGGCCGTGCAGGACGAGGTGATCGAGGCCGAGGAGCGTCGACTCATCGAGTCGGTGATCGACCTGGGTGACACCGTGGTGCGCGAGGTGATGGTGCCCCGCACCGACATGGTGACCGTCACGGCCGAGTTCCGGGCCGTCGATGCCATGGAGGTGGTCCTGCTCAACGGCTACAGCCGGATCCCGGCCTGCGGCGAGGGGATCGACGACGTCGTGGGCATCGTCCACGCCAAGGACCTCATGCGGGCCGAGCGCGACGGGCACGAGGAGCGCACCGTCGCCGAGCTGGCCCGACCGGCACGCTTCGTCCCCGAGACGAAGGGCGTGGCCGACCTGCTCCGCGAGATGCAGGTGGATCGCTTCCACATGGCGATCGCCGTCGACGAGTACGGCGGCACCGCCGGACTGATCACGCTGGAGGACATCATCGAGGAGCTGCTCGGTGAGATCGTCGACGAGTTCGACGTCGAGGACCCGATGATCGAGCCGCTCCAAGGTGGCGACGTGCGCGTGAACGCCCGGATGGCGCTCGACGAGGTCAACGACCTCATCCATGCCCACCTCCCCGAGGGCGACTGGGACACCATCGGCGGGCTCCTGCTGTCCGAGCTCGGTCATGTGCCGGCGGAGGGCGAGAGCGTGGAGGTCGGCGGGTGGCAGCTGACCGCCCAGCGCGTGCAGGGTCGCCGCATCGGCCGTGTTCGGTTGCACCGCGTCGAGGCCTTCGACGCCCTTCCCGCTGAGCAGGAGGTGCGCTGATGCGCTCCGGGTTCGTGACCCTCGTCGGCCGTCCCAACGTGGGCAAGTCGACGCTGCTCAACAAGATCCTGAAGACCAAGGTGGCCATCACCTCGGACAAGCCCCAGACCACCCGCACCCGGATCATGGGCGTGCTCACCCGCCCCGACGGTCAGATCGTGTTCGTCGACACGCCCGGCATCCACAAGCCCCGCACCGCCATGGGCACGCGGCTCAACGCCACCGCCCAAGGCACCATCGGCGACGTCGACGTGGTGTGCTTCGTGCTCGACGCCAGCCAGCCCTTCGGCCGGGGCGACCAGTGGGTGGCCAACCTGGTGCCCAAGGACGCCGTGTGCATCGTCAACAAGGTGGACAAGGCCTCGAAGAAGGAGGTGGCCGACCAGCTGGTGGCCGCCGCCGGGCTGTCGCTCAGCGAGTACTTCCCGGTGTCGGCCCGAACCGGCGATGGCGTCGACCCCCTCATCGAGCACCTGGCCACCCGGCTCCCCGAGGGGCCGCAGTACTTCCCCGACGACATGGTCACCGACGTGCCCGTGGCCTTCTGGGTGGCCGAGCTCGTGCGTGAGCAGCTATTGCGGCGCACCCACGACGAGCTGCCGCACTCGATCGCGGCGCGCGTCACCGAGTGGGACTGGCCCCTCATCCGCTGCGAGATCCTCGTGGAGCGCGACAGCCAGAAGGGCATCGTGATCGGCAAGAAGGGTCAGGTGCTCAAGGAGGTGGGCATGGCCGTGCGGGCGCAGCTGCCCGAGGGCACCTACCTCGAGCTGATGGTCAAGGTCGACAAGGACTGGCAGAGCCGCCCCAAGGCCATGGAGCGCCTGGGCTACTGAGGTAGGCGGGTGCTAGCACCCCTTGCCCGACGGGGTAGCACCATTGCCGTGGCCGATGGCACCCGGTTCGATGCATGGTGATGCGAGCGGTGCCAGTGTGGGACAGGTGAGCAGGTCAGGGGCGCTCGCGCCGGTCGTCGCGGTGGCGCGACGCGTCGCACGGGCACGGTGGCGGTCCAACGTGGTGGTGGCGGTACTCGTCGCGACAGCGGTCGCGGTGACCGTGGCCGCACTCACCGGGGCCCGGCGGGCCGAGACCGCCTTCGACCGGTTGCGGGCCGAGAGCCACTCGTCGGACCTGCGCTTCTTCTTCGACGAGGCCGACCTCGCCCCCTCGTTGGCACAGCTGGCGCAGATCGAGGGGATCTCAGAGGTGGGCGTGTCGTCGGAGATGTTCCTCCGGCCTGTGGGGTCGGAGCTCTTCCCCGACTTTCAGCTGCTGCCGATCACGGCCCGACCTGACCTGAGCGGCGATGTCCTCGACATCCCTCACGTCGTCGCGGGGCGCGCTGTGCATCCCGATGCCTCTGACGAGGTGGCGCTGAGCGAGGATCTCGCCGCATCGCTCGACATCGCCGTGGGCGACACGATCGAGCTCGAGTCGATGACCAACGACTGGGTCGACCGCGCGTACAGCGGTGGCGATGCAGGACCTCCGGACGGTCCGGTCGTCAGCGTCGCGGTGGTGGGGTTGACGCGCACCCCCGCCGACTTCGGTCGCTGGCAGGGGGTGATCCACCTCAGCCCGGCCTTCGCGGCCCGCTTTGAGGACCAGATGCGGACCTACACCTGGGTATCGGCTCGTGTCACGGATCCCAGCGAGGCGGGGATCAGCGCCCTGCGAGACGGTCCGCTCGGCGCGTTCGACGTGCAGGAGGTCGACCGCTCCTTCTTCACCGACTCCGATGCCACAAACGACGGCCTCAACACGATTGCGGTCGCCCTCCGGCTCGTCGCCTTGGCCGGGGTCCTCGCCGGCGTGACTGCCGTCGGCCTGGCGCTGGTCCGTCTGGCGCGGGAGACGTTGGCGGTCCGGCTGACCCTGGCCGCCATGGGCTGGACCAGGCTGCAGCTCGCGGCACTCGTCGCCCTGCTGCTCGTGCCGTGGGTGCTGGGTGGCGTCGTGCTCGGGCTGGTGCTCGGGACGGGCGTCTCGCCGATGGCGGTGGTGGGGCTCGCGCGGGCGGTCGACCCAGATGTTGGGGCGCTCGCGCCCTACCCGGGCTTGATCGCCATCGTGGGGGTGGCCTGGGTGCTCGTGCTCGGCCTGCTCCTCGGCCTCATCGCGCTGGGTGCGGCCCGACGGACCTCCGACTCGACCGCTGATGGACGGGCGCTACCCCGGTTGAGTCACCCGCTGGCACTGCCGATCGGAATGCGCCGAGCGCTCTTCGGGGCGTCGGATCGTGGCGGGCGAGCCAGCCGCGGTGCGGCGGTCGCTGCCGCCGCGTCGGTGGCGCTGGCGGTGGCCGCCCTGCTGGTGGGAGCGTCGATCCAACGGCTCCACGACGACCCGTCGCTCAGCGGCCAGGGCCAGCCTGACCAGCGCGTCATCGACTCAGGCGAGAGCACGGACGTCTTCGATCGGGCGATGGCGCTCCTCGACCGGGACGAGCGCGTGGCGGATCTGGCCGGCGTCCATGTCGCCTTCGGCGTCCGTGCACCACGGGCCGGCGAGCTCACGGCTCTGGTCGTGGAGGCGCACAGGGGAGATGTGGGGGTGGTGACCATCAACGGTCGCCTTGCCGTGCAGCCCGACGAGGTGGCGGTGGGGCCGGCCACCTTGGACGACCTCGGTCTTGCCGTCGGCGACGATGTCGAGCTCTCCTCCGAGCACGGCACCGCCGGCTTCCGGATCGTCGGGACGACGCTCTTCCCAGAGGGGGACTTCAGCCACGACACGGGGGTGGCCATCACTGCGGGCGGCGCCGATCGGCTCCTCGGCGGCGTCGAGCTGGGCACCGAGCTTCACCAGGTGGTGTTCTCCTGGGCGGACGATGTGGACGCCACCGCCGCTGATCGGACACTGGTCGATCAGGGCCTGCGCCCGTTCACCACGGACGAGGGCCTGCAGCCGGCCGTCGTGTCCAACCTCGCCGAGGTGGGCGATCTGCCATCGCTCCTCGCGGTTCTCGTCATCGGCCTCGGCCTCGTCACCCTGCTGCACGCGGTGTCGCTGACGACCCGGACCAGTGGTCAGGAGGCGGGCACCTTGCGTGCGCTGGGCCTGCGACCGCGGGCCATCGCGTTCATCGTCGAGATCCAGGGGATCGTCCTCGGGCTCCTCGCGGTGGCGGCGGGCCTCCCCCTGGGGTTGGCCCTGGGTCGTCAGATCTGGTCGCCGATCGCCGGGCGGGCCCACGTGGTCGACCAGCCTGTCGCGCCATGGGGAGCCATGGCCTCGGTGGGCGCCGTCGTGCTGGTTGGAGGCGCGGTGCTCGCCGTGCGGCCGGCCCTCCGCTCGACGCGCCAGCGACCGGCGGCGGCGCTCCGTTCGGAGTGACGAGACGGGCCAGTCGGACTGGCTCGCGGCAGCTCAGCCCTTGCAGTTGGCATCCATGTAGGCCTGGATGTTGGCGGTGGCCTCTTCCACCTCGGGGGCGCTGAACGACTCGCTGAGGCCCTCGAGGGCGGCCAGCTTCTCGGGGTCCATCGTGGACGGGTCGCTGAAGTCGATGTCGGCGTCGGTGATGGCCTGGGCGAAGCTCGTGTAGGCCTCGGCGAAGATGGCGAAGTCCGCCCGGATCTCCTTGGGGAGCTTGTCGGAGACGTCGGTGAAGTAGTCGGCTGCCGCCTCGAGGTCGGCGCCGGGGGCACCGCTGAAGGCGGCGCCGATGGATGCCGAGGCGCCCGCGAAGGCCGACACGAAGTCGGCGCACTCGCCGGTGAAGTCGCTCAGATCGACGTCGGTGCTCTCGGTGTTCGGATCCTCCGCCGTGGTGGTGGTCGGGTCCGCTGCCGTGTCGTCGCTGCCGCCCCCGCAGGCCACCAGGCCGAGGCTCAGCACTGCCGTCAGAGCGATCGCACCAGCTCGTCGCATGCCGCCCATGTCACCACTCCCTTCGGCGGCGCCCCCGACGGATGCCGTCTGAGGGCAACGTAGCCGCGCCGTCGGTCAGCCGAGTGCTTGGGCGACCGCGTGGAGGGCCAGGCCGGCGAGGCCGCCCACGACGGTGCCGTTGATCCGGATGAACTGCAGATCGGGGCCGAGGAGCAGCTCGAGGCGATCGGAGGTCTCGGCGCCGTCCCAGCGGGCGATCGTGCTGGAGACGAGATCGGTGATCTCGCTGCCGAAGTGCTCGACCACGTAGCGAGCGGCCGCTTCCGCCACCTCGTCGACCTTGGCGACGAGCGCCGGCTCGTCGAGCATGCGCCGCCCGCCGGACGCGATGGCGTCGGCCACCTGACGGTGGAGGTCGGAGCCGGGATCGGCGGCCTGCTCGCGCAGGTGGGCCTTGGCTTCGGTCCACACCGACGTGACCCACGTGCGCACCTCCGGGCGCTCCAGGAGGTCGCGGGTGAGCTGCTCACCCCGCGCCCGCAGAGTCGGTGAGGTCTGCAGCTCGTCGACGAAGCGCAGGATGCGGGCGTCGAGGGCACGTCGCAGGCCGTGGCCACGATCGTTGGCCATGTCGTCGAGGACCGAGCGGACGCCGTCGAGCAGCCGCTCGAAGATGCGGTCCTCGACGGCACCGGGAAGCCACCAGGGGGATTGGGCCCGGAAGCGACCGAGCAGGTCGAGCCGGTGCTCATCGAGGTACCGGTCGAGCCCGACGAGCGCGGCGTCGACGACCTCACGGTGCCGACCTTCCCTCGTGAGCGCTCCCAGCGCCCGGCCTGCCATGGGCACGATCGACGCGGAGCCGAGTCGGTCGCGCACGAGGGCCTCGAGGATGTCGTGCACGGCCTCGTCCTCGAGCAGGTCGACGACCTCTATGGCGCCGCCGAGAGCATGGCCGGCCAGCTTGTCGGCCTTGGCCGGCTCGGCCAGCCAGTGCCCCACCCGGTCGCCCACGTGGGCGAGCTGGACGCGCTCGGCGACGGCGTCGGGGGTGAGGAAGCTGTCCTGGATGAACTCGCCGAGCGTCTCGCCGAACTGCTCCTTGCGCTCCGTGATGATGGCGGTGTGCGGGATGGGGAGCCCGAGCGGGTGTCGGAACAGCGCGACCACGGCGAACCAGTCGGCCAGACCGCCCACCATCGACGCCTCGGCCGTGGCCTGCAGGTACCCCAGCGCGGTGTCGCCCTCGGCCCCGGCGAGCACCGTCCCCACGAAGACCGCCGTCACGGCGGCCAGCAGCGCGGTGGCCCGACGGCGAGTGGTGACGAGCTGACGGCGCTTGGCGGTGCTGCTGCTGGTGGCGGGCATGGCCAGAGGTCTACCCGCAACCCCTGGTCCGCCATGCCCCGTCATGGGCGGGAGGCGCGGATCGCGTCGAGCGTGCGGCGCGCCTCGGCGGGGTCCTTGGTGCGGCGCATGGGGGGCAGGGCGCGCACGACCTCCCAGCGGTAGCCGGCCGTGGCCAAGCGCGGATCGAGCACGGCGACGACACCGTGGTCGGTGGCCGAGCGGATCAGGCGGCCGGCGCCCTGGGCGAGCAGCGTGGTGGCCCGGGGCAGGTCGATGAGGTTGAAGGCGTCGGCCCCGGCCAGCTCCCGGCGAGCTTGCAACAGCGGCTCGTCGGGCCGGCCGAAGGGGATCCGGTCGATGGCCACCAGGCTGAGCGCGGCGCCGGGCACGTCGACCCCTTGCCAGAACCCCATGGTGGCGAAGAGACACGTCGCCTCCTCGTTGGCGAAGCGCTCGAGCAGACGAGCCTTGGGCATGTCTCGTTGGGTGAGGATGGGCAGATCCAGGCGCTCCCGGAGCACGGCCACGGCGTCGTCGAGCACGCGGAAGCTGGTGAAGAGGGCCAGCGTGCGCCCCCCGGCCGCCTGGATCAGCTCACCCAGCTCGGTGGCCATGGCCGCCAGGTAGGTGGTGCTGCGGGGATCGGGCAGGTGCGCGGCGCAGTAGAGCAGGGCGTTGGTCTCGTAGTCGAAGGGGCTCCCCACATCGAGCTCGGTGACCTCGGCATGGGGGATGCCCAGCCGGTCGGGGAGCCGCGGGGGCAGGGTGGCGCTGGTGAGCACGGCGGGCCGTTCGCCCCAGAGCGCGTCGCGCAGCAGTCCCGCCACGTCGATGGGGGCCACCCGGAGCACCGGGTAGGCATCCGAGCCCTCCACCCACACGACCTGGTTGGCGCTCACCTGCTCCACCACGCTCAGATCGTCGATCAGCGCGCCCGCTGCCTGCTGCACCCGCAGCGCCCGGGAGCGGCTGTCCTCCGGGGCGTCGGCGGGCACCGCCCGAGCCGCCGCCAGGGCCCGCTCGACCCGGCCTCTTGCCACGGTGATGGCGCCGGCCAGATCGTCGGGCAGGCGGCCCTTGATGCGACGGTCGCGATGCGGCCGCAGTGCCTCGGTGAGCAGACGGCCGGCATCGTCGACGCCGGCCGGGATCTGATCGTCGGCGATCACGCCGCGTGTGCGTCGAGCGAGATCGGTGAACCGCCCCGCGGTGAGGTCGACCCCACTGGTGGCCGAGATGATCTCCTCGAGCTGGTGGGCTTCGTCGATCACCACCACCTCGTGCTCCGGGAGGATCATCCCGCCCGAGGCGATGTCGAGGCCGTAGAGGTGGAGGTTGACGACCACGACGTCGGCCTCGTTGGCCTTGAGACGGGCGCCTTCGGCGAAGCACACGGCACCGCTCGGGCAGCGGGCCGCACCCGGGCACTCCCGGGCGCTCACGCTGACCGCGGCCCACGCCTGGTCGGACGGCTCCCGGTCGAGCTCGGCGCGGTCGCCGGTGTCGGTTGTGGTGGCCCACCTCGCCAGGGCGACGAGCTCCTCCTTGGGGGCCCGCTCGGCGACGCCGTCGAGCCCGAGCTGCTCGCCGGTGTCGTCCCGGGCGCCCAGCTCGGACAGGCGCTGCATGCAGAGGTAGTTGGAGCGGCCCTTCAGGATGGCCCACTCGAAGTGCTCGTCGAGGTGGCGTTGCAGGAAGGGGAGGTCCTTGCTGGCCAGCTGGTCCTGGAGGGCCTTGGTGGCGGTGGCGACGATCGTCTTCTTGCGGGCCAGCACCGCCGGCACCAGGTAGGCCAGCGTCTTGCCGGTGCCCGTGCCGGCTTGCACCGCGAGGTGGCGCTTCTCGGCGATGGCGGCCGCCACCGCCACCGCCATCTCTGCCTGGCCAGGGCGCGCCTCGCCCGCGGGCAGGGCGTCGGTCACCCGTTGGAGGGCGGCGCGGACTCTGTCGTCGGCAGGCACCCGTCAACCGTACTGACCGGCACTGACGCCTCCTGGATCGGGGCTACTCGTGGCGCGAGGCTCCGTGGGCCAGCGTCTCGAGGGCGTCGAGGAGCTGGATCGGGATCGGGAAGATCACCGTCGAGCTGTTCTCAGCCGAGATCTCCACCATCGTCTGGAGCTGGCGGAGCTGCAGCGCACCGGGGGAGGCGCTGATGATGGCCGCCGCCTCGCCCAGCTTCTGGGAGGCCTGCAGCTCGCCCTCAGCGGCGATGATCTTGGCCCGGCGCTCGCGCTCGGCCTCGGCCTGCTTGGCCATGGCCCGCTGCATCTGCACCGGCACCTGCACGTCGCGGATCTCGACGCGGTGCACCTTGATGCCCCACGGCTCCGTCTGGGCGTCGAGGGCCAGCTGCAGCTCGCCGTCGATGCGGTCGCGCTCGGTGAGGAGCTGGTCGAGCTCATGACGGCCGACGATCGAGCGCAGCGTCGTCTGGGCGACGAGCTGCGATGAGGTGTACCAGTCGCGGATCTTGATCACGGACGACTCGGCATCGACCACTTGGAAGTAGGCCACGGCGTCGACGCTGCTGGTGACGTTGTCCTTGGTGATCACGGCCTGCGACGCCACCGGGACGGCCACGATCTGGAGGTTCACCCGCACGATGCGGTCGATGATCGGGATGATGAAGAACAACCCCGGGCCCTTGGCGCCCACCGAGCGACCGAGGCGGAAGATCACGCCTCGCTCATACTCCTGCACGATCTTGATCGAGCTGGCGAGGAAGATCACCACCACCACGGCCAGGATGAACAAGACACCGATCACTGCTCCCATGTGGGCTCCTTGGATTCGCGACCTGATGCGGGCGCCACCTCGAGGGTGGTACCGGTGAACGACACCACCCGGGCGGTGTCGCCGGGCTGGAGGGGGGCGGCGTGGAGAGCGGCGGGGGCCGACGCGTTCCAGAGCGAGCCCTCGAGCCGGACGGTGCCGGTGTGGCCGTCCCAGTGGACGACCTCGGCCAAGGCTCCGAGCATCGAGTCCATCCCCACCTGGGTGGGGCGCTCGAGCAGGCGTTGGGCGGCGCCGTGCAAGGCCGGGAACCCGGCCGCGAGGAGGGCTGCGGCGGCCACGCCGATGAGGGCGGTCCCCACGCTGTCCGCCATCAGGCCGAAGGCGATGCTGCCGGCCCCGAAGAGCAGCGCGGCGGCGGCCTGTCCACCGACCGGGCGACGGCGGCGGGCGACCATGACGCACCACACCACGGCCGCCACGGCGGGGCCCAGCAGGGGCCACCACGTGGCGTCCTGGCGGTCGACTCCGGCGATGGCTCCCGCGCTGAGCACCAGGCCGAGGCTGCCGGCGATGCCGACGGTGGGGAGGGCGGCCTCGATGACGAGCAGGAACGCCGCCAGGGTGAGCATGACGAGGACCGCGGACGGTTCGTCGAGCAGGGATCCCACGGGCTCGACCCTACGTCGGTGTCAGGCGCCCGGTGAGGCGCAATCGGTGGCGCTCTGTGCTCGGGTGGCGTCGAAGCCGGCCCGGGTCAGCATCCAGCGCAGCATCGGACCGATGAGCAGCGCCACCACGACCGTGCCCACTCCGATCTGCCCGCCGATGGCCCATCCGAGGGCCACGCACGTGAGCTCGATGCCGGTGCGCACCGGGGCCAGTGGATAGCCCCTGTCGTGGATGGCCAGCATCACGATCTCGGCCGGACCCGGACCGATCTCTGCGATGACGACGGCGGTGATCCCGGCCGCCACCAGCAAGAAGCCGACGGTGAACAGAGCCACCCGTGTCGGCATCGCCTCCTGGTGGGGGAGGACGTCGAGGACGGCGCCGAGGATCGGGCCCACGAGGAGCACGGCCAGCAACGTCCCCAGACCCGGGCGGCGGCCCAGCGCCCACCCGAGTCCTGTGAAGGCGAGGGGCACGAGCATGGCGGCCACCGCGATCCCGATGCCGGTGGCGTGGGCGATGCCGGTGGTGAGCACGTCGTAGGGGGCCACCCCGATCTGGCCCCGGATCATCAGGGCAACGCCGGAGCCCACGAAGACCAGCCCGAGGGTCAGCGTGCCGAGACGGCGCGCCACCGAGGAGTCGGGGGTGGCGGCCAGCATCACGGCCACGACGCTACCGATCCGGGGGAAGATGGCACCCCTGAGCCAGCAAGGGGGACCCCATGGACGTCGACGGATACCTGGTGGAGCTGTACGGCCGCCTGCCCGATCTGGTGCGCGCGGCAGTCGAGGGTCTTGATGAGGAGCAGCTCACGGCCGCCCCCGGCGAGGCGGCCAACCCGATCGCCTGGCTCATCTGGCACCTCACCCGGGTGCAGGACCACCACATCTCCGAGCTGATGGGCGTGGAGCAGCGCTACCTCGCCGATGGCTGGCACGAGCACTTCGGCCGCGGACCCGACGACCAGGACCACGGCTACGGCCACACGGCCGCCGATGTGGCGTCGGTGCACGGCTCGGCCGAGGACCTCATCGGCTACCACGACGCCGCCCACGTCCGCACGATCGAGTACCTCAGAGGGCTCAGCCCGGTCGACCTCGATCGTGTGGTGGACGAGCGCTGGGACCCGCCGGTCACCCTGGGGGTGCGGTTGGCCAGCCTCGTGTCCGACTGCCTGCAGCACGCCGGCCAGGCCGCCTACGTCAGGGGCCTGCGGGGCTGACGGGCCACGACGCAGAGCTCAACCGGCGACGAGCTCCTGGCCGGCGGTGACGAGGCGCTCCACGTCGGCCATGGCCTCGGCGAGGTCGGTGAGCTCGCGCTCGACGGCGCCGTGGGGGGTGAGGAAGAGGAACACCACCCGGGTGACGGGCTCGGCGGTGGCCCGTCCGACGGCCACCGCGTACGCCGCCCCCTGCAATCGATAGGCCTGGACCCGCCGGTCGAGCTCGACGGGGTCGCTGCTGGCTGAGGTCTTGTGGTCCACCACCACCAGCCCGTCGGGCGATCGGTAGAGCAGGTCGACGTAGCCCTCGAGCAGACGGTCGGCGATGGGGGTGCAGGCGTAGACCTCGCGCCAGTGCGGAGCCGCCGCGGCCGCCTGCACCACCGGCGAGCCGAGGGCGGCCCGCACGAGCGTGCGCACGTCGTCGGCCCGCTCTGGCACGGCCTCGGCCTGGCACTGCGCGGCGACGGCATCGTCGAGGCCGGCCGCGGTGGCGAGGTCGATGGTCTGCAGCACGCCGTGCACGGCCCGACCCACCGAGGTGCCGTACCGACCCTTCAGCCACGGGGGGAGGTCGAGATCGCGCGGGCGCTTCTGCAGCCCCGGATCGGGCGTGGGGTCGGGGCCGGCTCCCCAGTCGGGGCCGCCCTCGTCGGTGAGGGCGGTGGCGGCGACGGCGCCGGGGCGCCCCGCCCGCTCGAGGGCGGCCGTGCGCTCGGCCGCCCACTCGGCGTAGGGCGGCGGCGGGGCCGGGGCCGCAGTCGGGTCGGCTGGCAGCGGCACGGCCGTGCCGCCGACGGCGGGCAGGGCGGCGACGAGCGCTTCGCCCATGCCGATCACGAGGGTCTCGGCGTTGGTGCGGTTGCCGGGCTTGTCGGGCGCCTTGCGCTGCGTGCGGTGCAACGACACCACGAGGTGGTCGCAGGCGCGGGTGCACGCCACGTAGAGGAGGCGGATGCGCTCGTCGTAGCCCATCTGCTCGTCGATGGGAGCCCAGGCGTCGAACTCCTCGGTGGTGACGTCGCTGCCGAGCTTGTAGCCGACCGGGCCGCCATCGCGCGGGAAGACGACGTCGACGGAGCTCGTCTTGCCGCCGATCTTGGTGGTCATGCCCGACACCATGGTGATGGGGAACTCCAGGCCCTTGGCGGCATGGATCGTCATGATGCGCACGGCGTCGTCGTCGGTCTCGGGGAGGACGGACTCGGTGACCCGCGCCCCCTCCACCGTCTGCTGCTGTACCCACCGCAGGTAGGAGCGCAGGCTGCCGCCTGACGCCTCGCTCCAGGCGCGGGCCTGGTCGATCACGAAGCGCAGCCGTCGCCACACGTCGCGGGGGCGCCCGTCGGCGAAGCCGAGCTCGAGCGCCCGGCGATCCCGAGCGATGCGATCCAGCAGCTCGGCGGGGCTCCGCCAGTGCCGGGCCTGGTGCAGCTCGTGCAGGAAGGCCAGTCCAGCAGCCACGCGGCCTGCGGTGGGATCCGGCGGCTCGGGGGTGTTGTAGCTCCAGGAGCCGCCCCGCTCCACCTTGTGGACGAAGAGGTCGTCGTCGCCGCACCCCAGGAGCGGGGTGCGCAGGGCCGAGACGATGCGCAGGTGGTCGGTGGGGTCGTCAGCGGCGCGCAGCACCATCATCAGATCTCGTACCGCCCGGCTGGCGTACACGAGAGAGCTCGACTCGGTGCGGAAGGGGATGTTGGCCCGCGTGAGGGCGTCCTCCAGGAAGGGGAGGGACGTGCGAGCGGGAACCAGGATCGTGATGTCGCCGAGGGTGGGGTCGCGCCAGCCGTCCTCCCCGGCGCGCACCTGCCACCGATCGGCCATGGCCACGGTGATGGCGTGGGCGATGTCCGCCGCCTCCGCTTCGCGCAGCACGTCGGCCTTCGTCTTGGGCGGGTGGGGGGTGGCCCCGATCACGGACACGGCCGGGCCGCTGGCGGGCGCGCCGCGCTGGGCGGCGAGGGGGGCGTAGGTGGGCTGGGAGCGCTCCACCTCGGTGGCGTGGACCTCGCTCATGAGCCGATCGAACGTGTCGTTCACCCACTCGATGATGGGGGCGACCGTGCGGAAGTTGGCCGAGAGCGAGACGGTGCCGCCCGCCTCGGGCGCGAAGCGGGCTTCGGCATCGAGGAAGGTGGCGATGTCGGCCCGCCGAAAGCGGTAGATCGACTGCTTCGGATCACCCACCACGAACAGGCGGCCGGCCTCCACGTCGACCTCCGCCCAGCTGAGGGCGTCGGCCGCGTCGGGATCGGCGCAGGCGATGCGCACCGCCAGCTCGATCTGGATCGGGTCGGTGTCCTGGAACTCATCGAGCAGGAGGCGCTGGTAGCGGTCGCGCAGCGCGCGCCGCACGGTGGCCCCGTGCTGTGGGTCGCGCAGCACCTGACGGGCGAGCACGAGCAGGTCGTGGAACTCGAGCTGCCCGGCGGCCCGCCGGGCCTCGGCGGCGGCGAGCGTGTGGCGACGCATGACCGACGCCAGGTGGTGCGCGCAGGCCTGCAGCGAGCTGCTCCGCACCTCGTCGAGCACCTCGCCGAGCTCGATCACGCTGGCCCGCACGTCGTCGATCGGGCAGCGCCAGCTCGGCTTGCGGCCGGTGCGGCTGACCTTCGTGCTCGGCCGGGCGCACAGCAGCTCCATGAGGTCGAGATCGTCCTCCGTGCTGCGCAGCGCGCCGACGTAGGTGGCCAGCTCGTCGATGCGGCCCACGAGGCCGTCGTCGGGATCGACGCACGCCGCGCAGGCAGCCTGCAGCTCGGGGATCCTGCCGTCGAGCTTGCCGAGGAAGCTGGCCACGGCGGGCGGCTCGGGCGCGGTGGCGTGGATGCGGTCGGCCACGAGGTCCCAGGAGCCGTCGAAGGCCATGGCCAGGGCACGGAGCTTGTTGGGGTTGACCTTGGCCGCGTCGAGGAGCAGGAGGGTGCGCTCGAGCGACTCGTCGGCCAGCAGCTCGTCGAGCACCCGGGCCCAGCGCCGGTCGAAGGCGATCCCCGAGCTCACCTCGTCGATCACCTCCACCCGCGGCGGCAGCTGGGCCTCGACCGGGTGCTCGATGAGGATCCGCTGGGCGAAGGCGTGCAGGGTGCCGATGGCGGCGCCGTCGAGCTGCTCGATGGCGGCGGCGCACCGGGCGGCCACGTCCGCCTCGGTGGTGGACGCGATCTGGCGCTCCTGGAGCTTGCGCCGGACCCGGTCGCGGAGCTCGGCTGCCGCCTTCTCGGTGAAGGTGATGGCCGCCAGGTTGCGCAGCTCGACGGTGCCCGACGCCACGAGGGACACCACGCGCTCCACCAGCGCCGTCGTCTTTCCCGAGCCGGCTCCCGCGTCGACGAACAGCGTGGTGCTGAGCTCGTCGCGGATGCGGTCGCGAGCGGCCTGGTCGGGGGGCGAGACGGCGGTCATGCGGCACCCGTGCCTGTGAGCTCGATCTCGGGCCCGGCGGGATCGGGCTCGGCGAGCGAGACGTAGGCCGCCAGCGCCGGGTCGCCGCGCTTGGCCTCCCAGTGGCTGCGCAGCTCGACGGTGCCCAGCCCGTCGGGGTCGCACACCTCGCAGGCGATGTAGAAGAACGTGCCGGTGCCGTCGGGGTGCGGCGGGAACACGCCGGCCTCCACGCCCTCGACGATGGTGCCCAGGGTGGCGCTGGTGACGGCGAGCACCTCGTCGGTGACGTCGTAGCCCACCCGCGTGAAGCTGCCCTTGGAGGTGGCGAACCAGTACTCGGCTCGCACGGGTGCGTCGGGTGAAGCCTCCGCCAGGCGGCCCGCCAGCCCGTACAGCGGGAGCTGCAGCTTGGTGCCGCCGGCCACCGGGTTCGCCTCGCAGAGGCCCTTGTAGCTGTCGCCGTAGCTGCCCGTCTTGTAGTCGATGACGTGCAGGGTGCCGTCCACAGCCCGGTCGAGGCGGTCGGCTCGGCCCCGCACGCGCAGGGTCCGTCCGTCGGGCAGGGGCACGCTCACGGCGTCGAGGCCGTCGAAGCCGAAGCCGAGCTCCACCGCCACCGGCACGGTCTGGCGCGCCGCTCGGTGCCGCTCGTCGGCATCGAGGAACAGGTGGAGGTCGGCGAGGATGCGGCGTCGGTCGCGTCGCCAGAAGAGGGGGCGCCCGGTGATGCCCCGCTCCTCGGCCGCGTCGCAGCGGGCTTGCCCGATGGCCTGGAGGCGAGCGCGGTCGTCGGCCGTCCACGGGTCGAACGGGCCGGACTGCTCGTCGGCCGGCCGCTCGAGCACCTCGGCGATGAAGGCCTCGAGGATCTCGTGCACGAGGGTGCCCTTGTCGAGCGCCGTGATGGCCAGGTTGTCCTCGGGGTTCTCGATGGGCGACACCTTGAGGATGTCGAGCACGAAGTGGGCGTGAGGGCAGCTGGCCCAGCGCTCCAGCCGCGTGGGCGAGGTGACGTGAGCGACTGGCGACGGCACGGTGAAGCCGGCCAGGTTGCCGTCGAAGCGGGTGAAGGCCGTGCTGCGCCGGCTGACGATCAGCTCGGCGCCGGCCGCGGTGAGGTGGTCATCGGTGGCGGCCAAGGAGCCGCCGGCGGCGAGCAGGGCCTGGAGGCGGTGCTCCTGGTCGGTGGAGGGCACCGCCATCGCCCGTAGCCCGGCGTCGAACGAGGCCACGTGCCGTGCCCAGGGCTCGGTGGCCGAGTGCAGGTCGGTGGTCCACCAGCGCTCGGACGAGCTGGCGAGGGCGGTGGCGAGGTCGAGCACCCAGCGCGACGCCACGCGCTCGACGCTGCGTCGCAGGTCGCCACGAGGTGCGCACAGGACCTGCCGCTGGGCGCCGGCCAGCGCGCCCAGCAGGTGGCGGTGCTGGCGCTCGACGCGGTCGGCCCGTAGAGGCAGCTCGCCGTGGCAGGCCGCCCGCTCGCGATCGGGGAGCAGGGAGTCGTCGTGCACGGTCGCCGGGAACGAGCCCTCCGCCAGGCCCAGGACCACCACGAGGTGGAGGTCGAGGCCGATGCCCATCTCCACCGAGCCCACCAGCACGCCATCGCCGAAGCGACCCACGCGCCCGAGGTCGGCCTCCAGCTCCACGGTGAGGGTGCGGGCGAACACGTCGAGCGACACGGGGCCTTCCACCGCGTCGAGGGCCCCGAGCCGCTGCACGGCCAGCTCGACGCGCTCGGCCGCCTTGCGCTCGTCGGGCGGCCAGTCGGCGTGACGGCTGACCGGGCCGAGGAGGTCGTCGAGCCATCGCTGCGCCCATGCCGCGTGGTCGCTCCAGCGGCGGGGCGCGGCTGCGGCCGTCGAGAGGTCGTCGATGATCCGCAGGACGAAGCGACGCAGATCCTGGGCCCGTCGGGCATCGTGGCGCAGCCGCTCGACGCTGGCGTCGGTGGCGTCAGGGTCCTGGGCACGCTCCTCGGCCCGCCGGATGCGCTCGTCGGCCTCGTGGGCGAGGTGCGTGTCCCAGTCGTCGCGTCCCGCCACGATGGCGGCGTCGCGCGACAGGCGCTCCCATGCCGCCACAGGCGCCCAGCGGCCGTCGCGCAGGACCGGCCCGGCGGCCAGGAGGGCGAACACGTCCTGGCGGCGATAGCTGTTGTCGGGGAGGGCCAGCAGCTCGAGCAGGGTGCGGCCGGCCATCCGCGCCGCCAGCGGCACGACGGCGGCGCCGTTGGTGTCGATGCCCGCCGCGTGGAGCTGCTCGTGGGCGAGGCGCGCGTACGGCTCGGCGCTGGCGTGGAGCACCGCGATTCGATCGAGGCGGGTTCCGGCGCGCACCGCGTCGACGACGGCCCGCACGGCGGCGCGCACCTCTTCGTCGGCATCGGACGTCGTGACGATGGCGGTGCGGGCGACGTCCACCGGGGTGGCGTGGCCGATCCCGGCCGACCCGCTGGTGTCGATGCCGGTGGCCCCGCTCCCGAGGCGGCTGAGCGACCCGAGCACCTCGGCATCGGCGGCCGCCACACCGGTGAGCCCGGCGATCACGGTGGTGGGCAGGTGCTCGGCCAGGGCGGCGAGCAAGCGAGCGCTGTGCTGGGACAGGCGCTGGGGCAGGTGCACGACGAGGGCCCCCAGGTCGGCGGCGGCGCCGGAGGCAGCGAGCGAGGTGGCGAGCGAGGTGGCCACCGCGAGGAGGTCCTCCTCGTCGGACCAGCTGCTGGCCAGACGGGCGCGCACGGCGCGGTGCAGGCGCACCACCTCCTTCGCCCGGGCGCTGGTGGCGGCGAGTGCGTCGAGCGCCGCGGGGGAGAGGTCGCGCAGCTCCCGATAGGTGCTGACCAGGGCGGCCTCGGTGGCGGGGTGCTCCCGCACCGGGTCGAACAGCCCGGCCTGGCGGGCCAGCTCGGCCCGCGTGGCCGCGGCCAGCACGGGCGTGGACACGGGGCGCTTGCCCTCGCCCGCCAGTGTGGACGCGGCGAGCAGCTCGGCCAAGCGGTAGGGGGTGACGAAGGTGACCGCCGCCAGGCCGACGCCTGCACCGGCGACCGATCCCAGGCTGCCTGACGCCAGCAGCCGCCGGGACGCCACACCCACGTGGTTGGAGGGCACGACCACGGTGACAGGCGCCAGCGGCTCGCCCGCCTTGGCCTCGCGCACCGCGCCAGCGAGGGCGCGGGCGGCATCGATCCCGTATCCCGTCCACACCACGCGCAAGGCCATGAGCCAAGAGGGTAGGCAGCCGGTGTGACAGGGATGACTCAGACGTTGTGGCGCAGCAGCGAGTGCACGCGCTCCCAGTGGAGCTCGGAGGCGTAGCGGTCGTAGCGCTCGCCCGCTGGCGCGAAGCCGTGCACGGCATCGGTGATGACGTCGATGGTGTGGCGCACGCCGGCCGCGTCGAGGGCCGCACGCATGGTGGGGATGTGCTCGGCGGGCGCTGTCGGGTCGGGGTCGACCCACGCGAAGTAGACCTCGGCCTGCACCGTGTCGAGGCCCAGGTGGGGCGAGTCGGGCGTGTCGCGCACCAGCCACGCGCCGTGGATCGACGCCGCCGCCGCTACCCGCTCGGGTAGGGCCCGGGCCAAGGAGAGGGCCAGCCCCCCGCTCATGCAGAACCCCACCACGCCGACCGTGCCCGGGCGGGCGGCCGGGTCGGCGTCGGCGAAGGCCAGCAGCGCCTCGGCGTCGCCCACGATGTTGGTGGGGGTGATCGTGCCCATGAGCTCGCCCCGGGCGTGCATGTCCTCGTCGCTCTGGCCGAACTCCCGAAAGGGCCCACCTCGATAGAAGAGGTACGGGAGCAGCACGTAGTAGCCGGCGGTGGCGAGACGCGAGGCCATGTCCTTCAGCGCAGGCCGGATGCTCGGTGCGTCCATCAGGTACAGCACCACCGGATGGGGACCGTCGTGCTCCGGATGGAAGACGAAGGTGGTCATCTCGCCGTTGGCCGTGGTGAGGGTGACCTCGCGCTCGATCATGTGAGGTGAACGTAGCCTCCCCCTATGCCCCTCGATCCTCGCCTCCGTCCGCTCCTCGCCCTGCAGAACCGCATGGGCGACGACGACAGCACCTTCCCGGCACGGCGGCTGACGTCCACGATCCAGGCTCGTCAGCTCGGGCGCCTCGTCATGCACCACGGGCCGAAGGTGCCCACCCGCGAGGTGATGGTGCCGGTGCACGGCGGGGCCATCCGAGTGCGGCTCTACGAGCCCACCGACGCTGGGGTGGGGCCACGGCCACTGCACGTGTTCCTCCACGGCGGCGGGTGGTGCGTGGGCGATCTCGACCAGCGCGATCCCCGGTGTCGCGCCGTCGCCGCGGGGGCGGGCTGCACGGTCGCCTCGGTCGACTACCGCATGGCCCCCGAGAACGCCTACCCGATGCCGTTGGAGGACTCCTACGCGGCGCTGGCCTGGCTGGTCGCGCAGGCCGACGAGCTGGGCATCGACGACACCCGGGTGTCGGTGGGCGGCGAGTCGGCGGGTGCCAACCTGGCCGCGCTGGTGGCGTTGCTGGCGCGGGACCGCAACGGGCCGGCGCTGGTGTTCCAGTGGCTCGACGTGCCCGCCACCGACCTCACGCTGAGCCAGCCGTCGATCGACCGGCTCGGCACCGGGTACGGGCTCACCAAGGTGGACATGCTGGAGTACATCGCGGCCTACCTGCGCGACGGCGACCCGAAGGACCCCTACGTGTCGCCGCTGCACGCCGACGACCTCAGCGGACTGCCCGCGGCCCTGATCGCCACGATGGAGTTCGACCCGCTCCGCGATGACGGCCTCGCCTACGCCACCCGCCTCCGCGAGGCTGGGGTGGCCGTCGAGCACCACCACCTCGAAGGCTTCGTGCACGCCGCCTTCGCCTTCACGCGCTTGCTCCCGCTGGCCCGCCAGTACGAGCAGACCGCCATCGACGCGCTGCGGCGGGCCTACGCCTGATGGGCGCGGACCGACCGGTGGCCTGGCAGGGCGACGACTACCAGGCCCGATTCGACCGCCTGGCGGCCTCGGGCGCGGATGTGCACGGCGAGGCCACCTTCGTGCGCGCCTACGAGCCCCGCAGCGTGCTCGACGCGGGCTGCGGCACGGGCCGAGTGGCCATCGAGCTGGCGCGCCACGGGATCGAGGTGGTGGGCGTCGACGTCGACGCCTCGATGATCGCCACCGCCCGGCGCCTGGCGCCGGAGCTCACCTGGGTGGAGGCCGACCTGACCACGTTGGACCTGACCACGTTGGACATGAGCCGCACGTTCGACGTGGTGGTGCTGGCCGGCAACGTGCCGCTCTTCACGCCGCCGGGAACCCAGGGGCAGCTGGTGGCCCACGCGGCGCGCCACGTCAGCCCGGACGGCTGCCTCGTGGCCGGGTTCAGCCTGGACCGCGGCTACGGCCTCGACGAGTGGGACGCCCACACCACGGCAGCGGGGCTCGTCCTCGCCGAGCGCTTCGCCGCCTGGGACCGAGCGCCGTGGCGACCCGGCGACGCCTACGCCGTCTCGGTGCACCGCCCGGGATAGGGCTGTGAGGATAGGGCGGTGAGGATCGGGGCTAGGGGGAGACGGCGATGCCGAGGGTGTCAGCGGCGAGGAACTTGGGTGCGCCCTTCTCGTAGAACTCGTCGGCCTCTGCGATGGTGAAGCCGGCGTCGGTGAGCAGGTGCTGGATCTCGCGGGTGAGGTGACAGCCGCCCGCGATGCGCTTCTGCAGCGGCTCGAGGCGGTGCTGCGTGCGCTGCACCGTGTGGTCGGGGGCGAGGCCGTGCTCGACGAAGTGCAGGGTGCCGCCGGGCTTCAGCACGCGGCGCAGCTCCTGGAGGGCGGCGGCGATGTCGGGGATCGTGCACATCGTCCAGGTGGACAGCGCGGTGTCGCAGCTGGCGTCGTCCAGCGGCAGCGACTGTCCGTCGAGACCGACGCGTTCCACCGGCACACGGGTGGCCTCGAGGCGCTGGCGGGCCAGCTTCCAGCCGAGTCCGGCCGGCTCGATGGCGGCCACCGAGGTGACGCTGGCCGGGTAGTACGGCACGTTGTGGCCCGACCCGAAGCCGATCTCCACCACCTGCCCATGCAGGCCCGCGCACACCTGCTGGCGAAGGGGCCGGTTGGCCTTCATCCCGCACGCCACGTTGATGATGCGTGGCAGCACCTGCTCGGCGTAGATCCCCATGCATCCACCTCCTGGTCGACGCCATTCTTGCCTGATCGCGCCGCGCCGGTGATGCCAGCACCCCCCGCGAGACACCAGCCAGCGCGCCTGCGCCAACTCCATGATGGGCCGATGCTGGCACCACTGGGGAGGCACATCGGTGGAGGGTGCTGGGATGGACGGACCGGTTCGGATCCTGGGGGGTGGCATCGGCGGGCTGACGGCCGCGCTGGCGCTGCACCAGCACGGCATCGACTGCGAGGTGCACGAGCGGGCCCCTGAGCTGGCCGAGATCGGCGCCGGCCTGGGCGTGTGGCCCAACGCGCTGGCCGTGTTCGACCGGCTCGGCATCGGCGACAAGGTGCGGGGGCTGAGCGGAGCCTGGCAGGTGGCGGGGCTGCGGCGGGCCGACGGCCGCTACCTGCTGCGCTACGGGCCTGAGGAGATGAGCGCCCGCCTCGGTGAGCCCACCATCGGCGTGCACCGCGGGGAGCTGCAGGCGCTGCTCGTGAACGAGCTCCCCGACGGGGTCCTGCACCTCGGTCAGGAGTCGGTGTCCGTGGAGGACGAGCCAGATGCGCCGGTGCGGGTGCGCTTCGTCGACGGCCGCGTGCTCCACGCCCCCGCCGTGATCGGTGCCGACGGCCGACGATCGCGCCTGCGAGCAGAGCTGTTCGGCGAGCGACCGCTGCATCAGCTCAAGGCGGTCGGCTGGCGCGGCACGGTCCAGGAGCCTGACGGTGCCGGCTGGGGTCGCAGGATCGGCGAGACGTGGTCGGGCAAGGAGCGCTTCGGCATCCTGCCCATCAGCGGTGGGCGGGTGACCTGGTACGCGGCAGCGCCCTCGTTCCTCGCCGACGGCGGCAAGGACGAGCTGCGCCAGCGCTTCGGCCATCTCCACGATCCGATCCCGGCGCTCATCGAGGCCACGCCCGAGGAGGCGATCTGGCGCGATCAGATCGACGACCTGTTCCCCATGCGCCACTGGGTGAAGGGACGCGTGGCCCTCATGGGCGACGCCGCCCATCCCATGACGCCCGACCTCGGTCAGGGCGCCTGTCATGCCATCCTCGACGCGTGGGCCATCGCCCGCGCGCTGTCCGAGCGCGGCAACCCCGCGGTGGCCTTCGAGCGCTACCAGCGGGCCCGGTGGCGCAGCGCGGCCCGCATGGTCATGATCGCTCGCACGGCATCGTCGAGCGCGGGATCGGGCGGGCGGGTGGGCAATGCCGTGGCAGAGGCCGTGGTGGCCCGGGTGCCGCGCCGCCTCGCGCTGCGAGGGCTGGCACGGGTGGTCGCAGGCTGAGGCGATCCCGGCTCGCAGGCCCTGGGTGACGAGCCGCAGGTCGAGCCCTTCGGCGGTGAGCACGTCAGGCCAGGTGCGGCCGACGTTGGCTGACGACCGGCGCCGTCAGGGCGTGGCTCGACGGGGCCGGTAGCGCAGCGCCACCGCCCCCGAGCGGAACTCCTGGCGGCTCACGAGCTCCAGCTCGAGTGGCTCGTGCAGGCCGGCGAACAGCGTCGGTCCGTGGCCCGCCACGATGGGCTGCACGACGAGCTCGTACTCGTCGATCAAGCCCAGCTGGGCCAAGGCGAGCGGGAGGGTCACGCCTCCCACGAACAGTCCGTCGCCGGGCTCCTGCTTGAGCTGCTGCACGGCGGCGGCCAGGTCGCCCTGCACGAGCTCTGCGTTCCAATCGACCTGGTGGAGGGTGCTCGACACGACGTACTTCCTGGCCCGGTCCATCGTCTCGGCGAAGGGGATCTCCCAAGCCTCCATCCCCTCGGGCCACGTTCCCGTGGCCGGCCGCCGAAACGCGGCCTCCATCATCTCGTAGGTGACCCGACCGAACAGCAGGGCATCGGCTCGTTCGAGCTGGGCGCTGAAGTGGTGATGCAGCTCCTCGTCCGGGACCCCCAGCTGGTGATCGCAGCAGCCGTCGAGCGTGACGTTGATCGAGTAGCGGAGCGGTCTCATCGGTTGCTCTTCTCCCTGGGGTCGGACAGCGGGTCAGCGACGGTCGCGGACACGCGAGCCTGGCTGATAGTTCGGACCGGCGGTGACGTCGACGCGCGCCAGGAGCGCCTCGCACGGTGGCTCGAGGTCCGCCGCGAACCGGGTCGACTCGGCGCCGCCGAGCAGCTCCCAGGGGAGGGTCGTCAGCCGGTCGGTGTCGTCCTCGATCTGCTGCCGCAGGGCGACGCCCTCGGCGGTGATGTCGCCGTCGACGGCCAGGGCCTTGGCGGCGAGCGATGTCCAACCTGCGGCCAGGTCGGCGGGGTCGGTGCCGCGGGAGGTCGCCAGCCAGTCGCGGTCGTAGCCCAGCCACGCGTTGTGGAGGATCGACGCCTCCACGCCCGTGAGGCCGGCGGCCGCCACGAGGGCCCAGTGGGTGTCGCCGCGCCACTCCCGCAGGCAGTTGACGGCGTGCCAGCCGGACAGCACCGCGTCGGCGGGCCGGGGCCTGCGGAGGTGGGCGGCGAAGAGCACCCGGCCGACGGTGGGGAGCTGATCGACGACGGGCCACAGGAGGGGGCCGAGCCGGGCGAGGGGCTCGCAGATGGCGGGGGCGTGGGTGGCCAGCCCCTCGAGGACGGCCTCGTCGCGGGCGCGCCACACATCGTCGAAGGTCGTCGACGCGGCCACCAGGTCGAAGGCCCAGCGGATGCCGGCCGGGGAGATCGACCCGAAGGCGGCGATGACGGCGTCGGGCCCCGCAGGGGCGAGGGGTGCGCCCCGGGCGGCGATGTAGCCGAGTGGGCCGGGCACGCCGAGCGCCTCGTACCGGGCCACCGCACCGGGATCCCAGAAGATCCAGCCGATCGTCGTCTGCACCGATCGTGCGTTGCGGGCGGTCGTCGCCACCCAGTGGTGTTCGCTCACCTCGAGGTGTGTAGCAGCCATCCCCGCGGCTCAGCGGATCTGTCGGATGTGCTGGTCGGATGCCTCCGGGTGTCTCGAGCAGGATCGGCGAGGTGCCTCGCCTCGGCGCGGGTGCGTGCGCGCCCCTCCCGCCCGTCGAGCGCGCCGCGCTAGTTCCAGCCGAACCAGCGGGAGCGTGACGACGGTGGCCTGGCTGGCGAGGAGCCAGGTGACGAACCCGCGCAGGAGCCCGGCTTCGAGCTGCGAGAGCGTGGCGTCGGTCGCGTTGATGAGCCGACCCTCGAGGAGGTCGAGGTACCGAGGCGGGCAGAGGCCCGTGACCGCAACCTGAGCACCTGGTGAGACAGTCGACTCAGGGTCGACAGGCGTAACGAGGGGCGTCAGGCGGCCATGGGGCCGGCGCGGCTGTGGAGGGTGCGGCCGTGGGGGCTGGTGATGGTGATGTCGTGGTCGGCGTTGCCGGTGGCGTTCCAGTCGCCTTCGTGCAGGAGGTGGTGGTGGTGCCAGCACACGCCCATCAAGTTCGCGGCGTCGGTGGCACCTTCGTTGGTCCAGTGCTGCATGTGGTGGAGGTGGCGGATCGCCCGGCCGCAGCCGGGCCAGCGACATCGGTGGTGGTCGCGGCTGATGACCCGTCTGGCTGCGGGTGGTGCGGCCGTCGGGCGTGTCGTAGTGGATCTCGATGCGGGTGTCGCAGAGGAACCGGCGGAGCACGTCGACGGTGATGGGTGCGCCGTTGATGGTGGCGCTGCGCTCGATGGTGT
>JBKJIL010000301.1:0-9812 GCA_046598435.1 Acidimicrobiales bacterium | reverse complement strand
CGGCATGCAGATCATGGTCGAGGGACTGGCGCTGGCCGCCTTCGGCTTCATGCACCAGATGACCACCGAGCCACTCCTCAAGCAGCTCCTCCTCTACGTGATGAGCGTCGAGGCCCGCCATGAGGCCTTCGGCGTGCTGTCGCTGAAGGAGTTCTACGACGGGCTCACCGACGCCGAGCTCCTCGACCGACAGGAGTTCGCCTTCGAGGCCGCCGTCCGCATGCGCGACCGCTTCCTCCAGCAGGAGGTGTGGGAGCGCATGGGCGTCGACGTGCGCACCATGATCAAGCTCCAGCTCGAGAACCAGGGCGACAAGAACGAGGACCCGTTCCAGCAGCTCCTGTTCTCCAAGATCGTCCCGAACTGCAAGAAGCTCGGCCTGCTCGACCGCAACAACGGCTGGCTGCGCACCAAGTTCGGCGAGATGGGCGTGATCCAGTTCGAGGACTGGGTCGACACCGGCGAGGAGTACGAGGCCATGAGCCTCGAGGCACTCGCCGCCGAGTCGGCGTAGGGTTCAGCGCACCGAGCCCTCGGTGCACAGATCGGGGGGCGCGGGGCCCGGCGCTTCGGGGGGAGCGCCGGGCCCCGCCGCGTCTGGACCTATCCTCACCGCGTGGACGCCTCCCCGCGGTACCGGTGCACGAGCTGCGGCAACCTCACGCGCTTCGACGTGACGACCAGCCGACGTCAGCGCGCCTTTCACCACTACACGGTCGGTGGCGAGCTCATGATCGAGGATGCCGAGGTGCTCGACGAGCGGGTCGAGGAGGTGCTGTGCCGCTGGTGCGGTCCCAGCGGCCGCGTCGAGGCCCTCGACTCAGGAGGCGGTGTCACACCCCCTGCGTAGGTTGAGCCGCATGGGAGAGTCCTCGCTGTACATCAGCTGTGACGAGTGCGTGATGGAGGGCACGTCGGCCTGCGCCGACTGCGTCGTCACGTTTCTCTGTGAGCGGGAGCCGGGTGACGCCGTCGTCATCGACGTGGCCGAGGTGCGGGCGCTGCGCCTGCTGGAGGAGGGCGGGTTGGCCCCCGCGCTGCGTCACCAGCGTCGCCGCACCGGCTGAACGTCGCGCGAGCCGACATAGCGGACATCGCGGGTCACTCAGGGGTGTGGTGGGCGGCTGCTACCGTCAGCCGCCGGAGGTGGCAGGAACGGGGAGCCGTCCCCCGATGCCGTACGCGTGCAGAAGCTTCATCTCGTTGGCGTCACCACAGATCACGAGGGCCTGATCCTCAGCGCGCGTCGCGGCACCCGCTCGGGCGGCTTCGTGCTGAGCATCGACACCGCAATCGAAGAGGCGATCGATGCCTTGCGGGCCCGTCGCGCCGAGGAGCCTGATGCCGAGGAGGCCGCCGCCTCGACCGCCCGCGTCGATCGGGTCAGCAGCGCCCTGCCCGTGCGCGAGATCCAAGCCCGGTTGCGGCAAGGTCGCACGATCGCCGAGGTGGCCAAGGCGGCCGGTGTGGAGCCCGACTGGGTGGAGCGGTTCGCCCCGCCGATCCTGGCCGAGCGGGCCCAGGTGATCCGCAAGGTGCGAGCGGTGCCGCTACGGCGGGCCCGGTTGGGTCCGTCCACCCTCCCGATCGGTGACGCCGTCCGCCATCACCTCGCTGATCGAGGCGTGGCCCTGACAGCCGACGAGTTCGGTGAGTCCTGGACGGCGCGCCAGCTGGCCAACGGGCGCTGGGCGGTGCGGTTCACGTTCCATCACCGTGGCCGCAGCCACGTGCTGCGCTTCGACCTCGACGAGTCGACGGGCGAGGTCACCACCTCCGACCGCGCCAGCGGTCAGCTGGGCTACGTGGCCCCGGCCGGCTCCACCACTGCGCCGGCGCGGCCGCGGGCCCCCCGTCCCTCGCCCGAGGCGCGTCCCACCGCCAAGCGGGCGCTGGTGAGCACCGGCTTCCGGCGCGAGCCAGCCACCAAGGCGGTGTCGCGGTCGGCCAAGGAGCGTGAGAAGGCGACGGTCGCCATGCGCAAGGCAGCCGCCAAGCGGGCCGTGGAATCGGAACGGGCAGCGGCCCGCAAGGCGAAGGAACGCCGCGACGCCGAGGCTCGCCGGTTGCGCGAGGAGCGGGTGGCCGAACGGGCCGCCGCCACCGCCGCCCGGGCCAAGGCCGCAGCCGACAAGCGAGCGGCAGCCGAGCGGGCCCGCTCGGTGGCCGCCGCGCTGGCGGCCGCCGAGAAGGCCGCCAAGGCCAAGACGGCGGCCAAGACGGCCGCCAAGACGGCCGCGGCGAAGACCACCGCGGCGAAGACCACCGCGGCGAAGACCACCGCGGCGAAGACCACCGCCGCCAAGACGGCCGGGGCGAAGGCGTCCGCGGCGAAGACCACCGCCGTCAAGACGGCCGGCGCCCAATCGGCGGCCAAGGCGACGTCGGCCAAGGCGACGTCTGTCAAGGCTGTGGCGGCGAAGCCGACGAGCGCCGCGCCGGCGGCTCGGACGGCAGCGACGCGGCCGGACCCGGTGGCGGCCGCGGCCAGCCGGGCCGACATCACCCCGACGGCACCGGTGGTCCCCGCCCCTGCAGTGGCCGCGTTGACGGCCGCGCGCTCCACGGCTCCGGTCTCCACGGCTCCGGTCTTGGCTCGGGGCGCAGCGCCTGTCCCGCAGACCGGTGCGGTTCGACCTCCCGCGCTGCCCCGTCCCTCGGCCGCGCCGACCCGCACGGCATCGACGGGGTCGGCTCGGCGCGGCGACGACGCGCCGAGCGTGCGGGAGGATCCGACCCCGCGGGCCGCAGTCCGCGTCGTCGACGCTCCCAGCGGGGCCGAGCCGGCCCGGGCCCTCTTCCGCAGCGGGCTGGCCGAACAGGTGAGCGCCGGTCCGGCCTCGCCGCACCCGACGCCGGCCAACGGCGCCGGGGCGGAGACCCCGGGTCCCACGGCGGACCGCCCGCGGCGCACGCGGCCGCTGCGCGCCACCTGAGCGCCACCGTGGCGGGGATCCCCGAGGCCGGCCACCTGCGCCAGCTCGGGCTCGATGCCGGCCTCGACGTGGTCGAGGTGGCCAGCGCAGAGCCGTTCGTCTCCGTGCGGCGAACCCTCCGGGAGCGCAAGGCAGCCGGCCTCCATGCCGGGATGGCGTTCACCTACCGGGCGCCGGAGCGCTCGACAGACCCCTCGCAGGCCTTGCCCGACGCCCGGGCACTCGTGGTGGGCGCGCGCAGCTACCTGGCCGAGGAGCCTCCGGGGTTGACCGACGGACCGTTGGGTCGGATCGCTCGATACGCGTGGCAGGACCACTACGTGGCGCTGCGGGCGGGGCTCACGGCGATCGCTCGGGAGCTGCGGGCCGAGGGGTGGCGGGCGCGGGTGCTGGCCGACGACAACGCGCTCGTCGACCGTGCCGCGGCCCATCGCGCCGGCATCGGCTGGTGGGGCAAGAACGCCAACCTGCTGCTGCCGGGCCTCGGCAGCTGGTACGTGCTGGGCTCGGTGGTGACCGATGCGCCGCTCGTTCCCTCCGGCCAGGAGGTGCCCGACCGCTGTGGGTCCTGCACGCGGTGCATCGACCAGTGCCCGACGGGCGCCATCACGGCACCCGGTGTGGTCGACGCCCGCCGCTGCCTGTCCTGGCTCCTCCAGGCTGAGGGCACCTTCCCGTTGGAGCACCGAGTGGCCCTCGGCGATCGGATCTACGGATGCGATGTCTGCCAGGACGTCTGCCCCCCGAACCGGCGGGCACCGATGGCCGGCGCCGCCGCGGACGCGCGCCCGTGGGCGCCGTTGCTGGCCCTACTCGACGACGACGACGACGTGGTGCTGAGCTGGGCCGGCCGGTGGTACATCCCGCGGCGCGAGGTTCGCTACATCCGCCGGAACGCCCTGGTCGTGCTGGGCAACGTCGCCGACGGTGCTGATCCGGCCGTGGACGCCTGCTTGCGTCGCCACCTCCGCCACGCCGACCCGATGCTGCGGGCCCATGCCGTCTGGGCGGCGAGGCGGCTCGGACGCGAGGATCTCTCAGCCGTGGTGGCGGCCGACGTCGATCCGTCCGTTCGAGCCGAGCTGGCCGCCACCGTCCCCCCACGATGCTGACCTCGTCATGACCCACCTCTTCGTGACAAACGACTTCCCGCCCAAGATCGGTGGGATTCAGACCATGCTGTGGGAGCTGTGGCGGCGGCTCGACCCCGACTCGTTCGTGGTGCTGACCACCCCGCACCCCGACGCTGTCGCATGGGACGCCGAGCAGGCGTTCCGGGTGGTTCGCACCACCGAGAAGGTGCTGCTCCCCACGCCGGGCCTCGTCCGCCGCATCGAGTCGCTGGCCGCCGAGATCAGCGCCGACGTCGTCGTGCTCGATCCCGCCCTGCCGGTGGGGCTGGTGGGGCCGCGGCTTCGCCGCATCCCCTACGGCGTGGTGCTCCACGGGGCGGAGATCACCGTGCCGGGCCGGCTCCCAGGGACGTCGCAGCTGCTGCGCCGGGTGCTGCGAGGGGCGGGGCTCGTGATCGCGGCCGGCGGGTACCCCCTCGCCGAGGCGGAGCGGGCGGCGGGTCGTGGGCTCCCGAGCGTGCTGGTTCCGCCAGGTGTCGACACCGAGCGGTTCGTGCCCCTCTCCGACGAGGAGCGGGCTGCTACCCGGGCTCGCCTCGGACTGCCGACCAGTGGCCGGTTGGTCGTCTCGGTGAGCCGCCTCGTGCCCCGCAAGGGCATGGACGTGCTCATCCGGGCCGCCTCACTGCTCGCCCCGACCCGCCCCGACCTCACCGTGGCCATCGCCGGTGGTGGTCGCGACCACGATCGCCTCGAGCGGTTGATCCACTCCAGCGGGGCGCCTGTTCGGCTGCTCGGGCGGGTGCCGCACGAGGACCTGCCGGGGATCTACGGGTGCGGGGACCTCTTCGCCATGCTCTGCCGCAACCGTTGGCGCGGCCTCGAGCAGGAGGGGTTCGGCATCGTCTTCTTGGAGGCGGCCGCCGCCGGGGTGCCGCAGGTGGCCGGCGACAGCGGCGGAGCGGCGGAGGCGGTCGTGGACGGAGAGACGGGCCTCGTGGTGCGCCACCCCGACGATCCTGCTGCCGTGGCCGACGCGCTCGGCAAGCTGCTCGATGATCCCGCCGCCCTCCGGCGCATGGGCGGTGCCGGCCGGGAGCGGGCCGTGGAGGGCTTCGCCTACGACCGGCTCGCCGAGCGACTGGGTGCGGCGCTGGCCACATGGGAGGCTGCCGCCCGTGGCTGACGACCTCGACCGATCAGCACCTGGGGCGGGGTTGCTCAACCTCACCTTCGTCGGGACGGGCCTGCTGGTGGGGACCAGCCTGGCGGGCGCCGTGGCTCCCGAGACCTTCGGGCTCGTCCATGCCGTGCTCGCTTGCGTGCTCTTCGCGATCGGCACGGGCGGGTTCCTGTGGGCCTACGCGCTCGGGGTGTCTCGGAGCCGGAGCGAGAGCGTCAGCATCCCGGGCCTGTTCTTCCTGAGCGGGGACGTGGCACCCGATGACATCCGCCGCCCGTTCCGAGTGGCGCTGGCAGTGGAGATCGTGGTCGTGGTGGCCGCCGCCGTCGCGCGCCCCTACACGGAGGTTGCCTTCGGTGTGCTCGCGCCTGTGTTCGCCATGGGTCTCATGGGCGCCTGGGCCGGTCGCCACGGCACCTTTCCGCCGCGACCTCCACGCGAACCCGCATGATCCCGCCGTGGCCGCTGCTCGTGCTCATGCTCGAGTTCCCGGTGCTGATGGCCGTCCTCGACTGCTGGCAGCGGCCGGCCGACCACTTCGCCGAAGGTGCCGAGGACCGCCTCGCGTGGTTGCGATGGCTGGCCGTGGCCGTGCTGACAGTACCGATCCTGCTCGGCTACGGCATCGTGCTGGGCTACTACTTCGCCGTCATCCGACGGAACTCGCCAGGCGCGCCGCGCTGACACCGCCCCGCTGTGGTCATGGTCCGGCCCCGATCTACGCCAGAATGCAGCGCTGGCGTGTCATGAGCTGAGGAGGGGCTGGAACGATGTCCGATCAGGCGACGGAGACGATGGAGATCGCCGCGTCGATTGAGCGGATCCTGGGGGTGCTCCTCGACTTCCCCCGCTATCCGGCCTGGGCCCATGACATCAAGGGCGTGACGGTCGAGGCCCTGGACGACGAGGGCCGGGGGAGCGAGGTCACGTTCCGCGCCGCGGCCATGGGCCGCAGCACCAGCTACACGCTGCGCTACGACTTCAGCGATGACCCCTCGTGCATCGCCTGGGAGCTCGTGCGGGGCGACATCATGCGGCGTCTCGACGGGTCCTACGTGCTCGAGGCGGTGCCGGGCGCGCCGGAGCGCACCACGGTGACCTACCACCTCAGCGTCGATCTCGTGGTGCCCCTCCCCGGCTTCGTGAAGCGCCGGGCCGAGTCCAAGATCATCCACACCGCGCTGCGCGAGCTGCGCGTCCACGTCGAGTCCTGAGGTCTTCCGCTGTGACCAGGATCCTTCTGTTCACCGGGAAGGGCGGCGTCGGCAAGACCACCACCGCGGCCGCCACCGCTGTCCGCTGTGCCGATGCCGGGCTGCGCACCATCGTGCTCTCGACGGATCCCGCCCACTCGCTGGCCGATGCGTTCGACGTGGACCTGGGCCCCCTCGCCAGCCCCATCACCGATGACCTGTGGGGTCAGCAGCTCGATGCGCAGGAGCGCATGGAGGAGTCGTGGCACGACATCCAGGGCTGGCTGCGGGAGGTGTTCACGTGGGCCGGGGTGGACGGCCTGGAAGCCGAGGAGCTCTCGGTCATCCCCGGGCTCGACGAGGTGTTCGCCCTGGCCGACATCAAGCAGTACGCCGAGTCGGGCGACTGGGACGTGGTGGTCGTCGACTGCGCGCCGACGGCCGAGACCATTCGGTTCCTGTCGCTGCCCGACATCCTCTCCCGCTACATGGAGCGCTTGTTCCCGGTCGGGCGACGGGTCAACAGGCTGGTCGCGCCGGTGCTGTCCCGGGTGAGCACGCTGCCGGTGGCGGGCGACGACGTGTTCGCGGCCGTGAGTCGCTTCTACGAGCGGCTCGATGGGGTGCGCGAGATCCTCATGGACCCCGAGCGCACGAGCGTGCGCCTCGTGGTGAACCCGGAGCGGATCGTGATCGCCGAGGCGCGGCGCACCTACACCTATCTGTCGTTGTTCGGCTACCGAGTGGATGCCGTGGTGGCCAACCGCCTCCTGCCCGACGCGGTGGCCGACCCCTGGTTCGAGCGGTGGAAGGAGCTCCACGTCGAGCACCTCCGCACGATCGAGGACGGATTCGCGCCCCTGCCCGTGCTCAAGGTGGAGCTGGCACCCACCGAGCTCGTCGGCATCGAGGCGCTGCGCGACTTCGCCCAGCAGGTCTACGGCGACCGCGACCCGGCCAGCCGGTTGCACGAGGGCCAGCCGCTGCGCATCACCCGCCGGGGGGGTCGAACCACGCTGAGCCTCGAGCTGCCCTTCGCGGATCGTGACGATCTCGAGCTGGGCCGGCGAGGTGACGAGCTCCTCGTCCGCGTCGGGCCCTACCGTCGGGCGATCACGTTGCCTGATTCGCTGCGGGCCCGGACCATCCTCGACGCGTCGCTCAAGCAAGGCAGACTGAGGGTCACCTTCGAGGGGAGCGCGGATGACCGGTGAACGACCCGAGGAACATGCCCGTGCCGGGGTGGAGCACCTCCAGGCCGCGGCCAGAGAGATGATCCAGGCGACCCGCAGCCTCCTGGACGCGGCGGAGGAGCTGGTCGACGACCCGTCGGCCATCCAGGGCCTGGTCGCCACCATCGCCACCGTCGCCCAGGCCGCGGCCGGTCGCGTGCGCGGTGAGGCAACCGCCCACCCGGACGATCCTGAGGGCGGCGACGGCCGCGTGCAACGGATCCGGGTGTCCTGACGACATGCGATTGCTGCAGCTCGGGATCGGGCCACAGGAGATGTTGGACCTGCATCCGAACGTCACCGTCGTCCAGGGGCTCGACGACGCAGGGCGACGCACGCTGGCCGACGCTGTCGCGGGACTGGCTCAGGCCAAGGGCTCGCCGGGCGGGGGCCTGCTGGAGGCGCACGGGGTGCTGTTCGATCTCAGCCCGGATCTCCTCGGGTTGCTCGACCTCGACACGCTGGACATCGATCCGATCGTGCGGCCAGGCGATCTCCCGGCGCAGCCGCTCACCGTCGACGCTCGCGAGCTCCACGCTCGCGAGCAGGAGTTCGCCGCGCTGCTCGCCCGCATCGCGGCCCAGGCCGAGCGGCAGTCGCAGGCTCGGAGCGCCCTGACGGCAGCCACCGCTGCCGTCGACGCCGCCCGACGGGCGCGAGCGGACGCCAGCACCGACCATGAGCGTCGTGGCGCAGCCCACGACGAGCTCACCCACCGCCTCCGCGCCCTCGGCGAGGAGCGTGATCAGCTCGAGCGTGAGCTGGCCGAGCTGCGCCCGGCCCGCGACGCGGCCGCCGACCGGCTCGCCGAGGTGGAGGCCGCCGCGGTGCCGCTGCGTGAGGCCGCCGAGGTGGCCGCGGTCCGCCGGGACCGGCTGGTCGCCGAGCGCGACACCTTGGTGGCGGATCTCGATGTCGGCGCCGCGGCCGCCATGGAGCGGGCCCAGGAGCACCTGGGCGTGGTCATGACGGACGTGGCGGCTGAGCGTGACCGCATGGAGGGCAACGGCCGGCCGGTCTCGCCGGCAGGTGCGGCCGTCGACGAGCCCGTCCCCGTACGCATCGAGCGGCTCGAGGTCCGGATCGACGAGCTGAACCGGCTCCTGTTGGCGCTCGCGCCGCCCGACACCGACCATGTCGCTGAGCCGCTGGCCCTGCTGCGCGGGGGCGACTCGATGGAGAAGGTGCCGTCGGTCGAGGCGCTCGCCCTGGCCGACGAGCTCGAAGCGCTCGGCCTCGAGCTCGGCGACGAGGACGTCGAGACAGCGTCGATGGAATCGCTGACGGGTGCCCGGCAGCGGCTCGAGGACGCCCGTCAGGCGCTGCTCGAGGCCGAGCATGCGGTCCGCATCCCCGTCCTCGAGCGGGACGATGTCACCCTCCTCGAGGACGCCCACGCGGATCTCCTCGATGCCATCGACAAGGCCGACAGCCGATTCGGTGGCGCCCGTGCCCGAGGGCGCGTCGATGAGCTGCGCGCGGCAGAGCGCGAGATCCTCGAGGAGCTCGGGTTCACGTCGTACTCCGACTACATGATGGGCGACTCGCTCACCAACGTGGACCCGGCGAAGGAGGCAGCGCTCGAGGCCGCCCGCAGCGAGCTCACCGCGGCGGAGGACGAGCACCGGCGGGTGGAGCGGCTCACGGACGAGGCGCTGGCTCGCGCGGCTGCCCTCGACCGGCGACGAGGGCTCCTCGACCGAGCGCGGGCGCTGTTGGGTGCTGCGGTGCCGGCCAGCGAGGTGCACCGCGCTCTGCGCTCTCTGCAGGTGCCCGTGGTCTCCGCTGAGGACTCGGCCAGTCGCCTCCAGCAGGGCCTGACCGCCCTCGGGCTGGAGCTCGACGATGAGGACCTCGATCACATCGAGCTCGGGTTGATCGCGGAGGCGTGGCTCGACGAGGCGGCGGCATCAGTGGACCGGTGGCGCGCCGCGCAGACCGAGCGAGACGAGCTCCAAGACGAGCTCCTTCGGCTCCGCGAGGCGCTGGGCGACCCGGTCAGCGCCGACGCCGCTGTGGTCGAGCTCGAGGCCATCGCGCTCGACCCGGAGGAGGAGCGCAGCGCCCGCGTGGCGGCGGCCCGGGCCCAGCTCGACGACGCGGAGCACCGGTGGCTCGCGCACGAGCTCGCCGAGGAGCGGCTCGCTGGACAGCGCACCGAGCCGCTCCTCGGCGAGCTCGTGCGCGAGCCACCG
>JBKJIL010000298.1:0-10672 GCA_046598435.1 Acidimicrobiales bacterium | reverse complement strand
GTAGTTCGTCTGGCCGAAGTTGCCGAAGATGCCGGCGCCCGAGCTGGTGTTGATGATGCGGCCGTAGCCCTGGTCGCGCATGATCTGCCAGGCCGGCTGGGTGACGTAGAAGGCGCCCCGGAGGTGCACGTCGAGCACGGGGTTGACCTGGTCGGGCGTCATGTTCTTGAACGACGTGTCGCGCAGGATGCCGGCGTTGTTGATGATGATGTCGATGCGTCCGTAGGTGTCGACGGCCGTCTGCACGATGTTGGCGCCGCCCTCGGGGGTGGCCACGCTGTCGTAGTTGGCGACGGCCTCGCCGCCGGCGGCCTTGATCTCGTCGACGACCTTCTGGGCGGCGGTCTCGGAGTGGCCGGTGCCGTCGGAGGCGCCGCCCAGGTCGTTCACCACGATGAGGGCGCCACGCCGGGCGAGGTCGAGGGCATGGGACCGGCCCAGACCACCACCGGCACCGGTGATGATCGCCACCTTGCCGTCGAAACCGAGATCAGCCATGCCTTGCTCCTGCGCGTCGTGGGTTGGGACCCAGCGAGCGTACGCGCGGCGCCGAGGCGGCTCCGAATCCCGGTGTCAGTTCCGGGACTGCAGCTTGGAGAGCAGGCGGAGCAGCTCCAGGTACAGCCACACGAGGGTGACCAGCAGGCCGAAGGCGGCGTACCACTCCATGTAGCGGGGCGCTCCCGCTTCCACGCCGCGCTCCACGAAGTCGAAGTCGAGGAGCAGGTTGAAGGCGGCCACGCCCACGATCAGCAGGCTGATGCCGATGCCCATCGCACCGGTGTCGTGCAGGAACGGCACGCTGCTGCCGAACAGGCTCAGCACCATGTTGACGACGTACACGAGCATGATGGCGCCGGTGGCGGCGATGATCCCCATGCGCAGCTTGTCGGTGACCCGGATGACCCGGGTGGCGAACAGGAAGAGCATCACGGCGAACACGCCGACGGTGAGGCCGACCGCTTGCACGACGATGCCGTCGTAGGCCGAGTTGTACAGCGCCGAGATGGCGCCCAGCAGGGCGCCTTCGAGGAGGGCGTAGACCGGCGCCGTGAAGCGGGCCAGCTTCGGCTTGAACATCGTGAGGATGGCCACGCCGAGGCCGCCGAAGAGCACGAGGGGGAGCCAGCCCGGGATGGTGACGCTGTCGAGGGTGTGGTCGACGCTGTTCCAGCCGAACACGCCTGCGGTGACGAGCAGCACCAGCAGCGCGGCCGACGACCACACGACGCCGTTGAGCGTCATGGTGTCCTCGCCGGTGACCGGTCCGCGGTAGGCGGGGGCGCCGAAGGTGTCCTCCATGCTGCGGCCAGCGGCCCAGCCCGGATCGGTCTGGGCGACTGCTCCGCCGCGGGATTGCTCGAAGACCTTGTCGTTCAGTGCCGGGTTCGACGTGCGCATGGCCTCAGTCTGCCGCGTTGGCGGCCCGATGCGCGCGCAGGCCCCGAGCCAGCGCCAGGGGCTCAGGCGACGGCGCGGCCGATGCGCACGGCGATGTGCACGGCGTGGTCGCCCAAGCGCTCGTAGAACCGCGCCACCAGGGTGGCGTCGGCCGCCAGCGCGGGAGCCAGCGCCCCGCTGAGGAGCTCCCGCGTGAGCTCGGTGTGCAGGTCGTCGAGCTCGTCGTCGGCCGCCTCGAGGGCGGTGCCGACGGCCGGGTCGCGATCGGCGAAGCCGTCGGCGGCGGCCCGCCAGATGTCAGCGGCCACCAGGCCCATGCGCTCGAGCATCCCGCGGGCCGACGGCGTGAGCTGGCCGGCCAGCCCGCTCCCGGCCCGCTTGGCGATGTGCTCGGCGAGATCCCCCGAGCGCTCCAGCTCGGGGACGATGCGGATCAGCGCCAGCGCGTAGCGCAGCTCGCCCGCCACGGGGGCCTGCAGCAGCAGCAGCCGTTCGATGTCCTTCTCGAGCTCGACCATCAGGTCGTCGATCGTGCGCTCCCCGCGTCGTACCACCGCGAGGGCGTCGGTGTCGTCGCCGAGCAGTGCCTCGTTGGCGGCCGCCACGGCCTCGGACACCAGCGCGAACAGGCGCACCACCTTCTGGTTGATGGCGTCGAGCTCGCGGTGGTATCCGACGCGCAGGCGCTGCGGTTGCTCGGTCACCGGTGCCGCCCGCTCACAGCTCCACGCCCAGCTGGTCGGCGGCCCACGCCTTGAGGCGCTTGTAGTCCACCTTGCCGTTGGGCGCCCGTCCGATCGTGTCGATGGCGAGCACTCGCTTGGGCGCCTTGTAGGCGGCCAGCTTGCCCTTCACGTGGTTGATGACGGCGCTCTCGTCGAGCTCCTCGCCGGGGCCGAGCTCGACGACGGCCGTGATGGCCTCGCCGAACTTCTCGTCGGGCATGCCGACGGCGACGGCGTCGCTGACCGACTCGTAGGTCTTGAGCACCTCTTCGACCTCCTCGGGGTACACCTTCTCGCCGCCGGTGTTGATGCAGACGGAGCCGCGTCCGAGGAGCGTGAGCGAGCCATCGGCCTCGACCAAGGCGTAGTCGCCGGGCACGGAGTACCGCTTGCCCTCGAAGGTGATGAAGGTGGCGGCCGACTTGGCTTCGTCCTTGTAGTAGCCGATGGGCTGCCAGCCGCCGACGGCCACCCGGCCGGTCTCCCCGGAGCCGGGCTCGACGGCCCGGCCGTCGTCGGTGATCACCTTGGTGTTCTCGCCCAGCGTGAACGTGGCGGTGGTGCTGGTGCCGCCGGCGGTGGACACGGACTGGCCCATCCCGACCGCCTCCGACGACGAGAAGGCGTCGATGATCATCATCCCGGGGTGGTGCCCGAGCAGGCCCTGCTTCGCCCCCTCCGAGAACATCACGCCCGACGACGAGATGGCGACCAGGCTGGAGAGGTCGTACTTCCCGGGGTTGGCGTCGAGGGCTCGCACCATCGGCTTGGCGAAGGCGTCGCCGACGATGGCGATGGTGTTCACGCGCTCACGCTCGATGGTGCCGAGCAGCTCGTCGATGTCGAGGTTGCGCGACTCGAGCGTGACGGTGCTCCCGCCGCCGGACAGCACGATGAGCTGGGTGAAGCAGCCCGTGCCGTGCATCAGGGGACAGGCGGGCAGGCCCACCATGCCGGGCCCGCTCACCTGGGCCCGGATGATCGAGAGGTCGTCGTCGGGCTCGGCATCGCGCACCGCCGGCACGAAGGTGCCCACGAGGTTGCGCAGGAGGTCTTCCTGGCGCCACATCACGCCCTTGGGCATGCCGGTGGTGCCGCCCGTGTAGAGCAAGAGGAGGTGGTCGCCCGATCGGCCCCAGGGGCCGGCGACGGGCTGGGGGGTGCCGGCTTCGGCCAGCGCTTCGTACGGCGTGGCCCACGCGGGGCAGGGGCTCGAGCCGTCGTCGACCCACAGCCACAGCTTGACCAGCGGGAGCCGATCGCGGATGCCCTCGATGCGATCGGTGAAGCTGGCGTGGAACACCACGGCCACGACGTCGCCGTTGTCCCACAGGTACAGCAGCTCGTCGTCGAGGTAGCGGTAGTTCGTGTTGATGGGGGCGAGGCCGGCCTTGAAGGTGGCGAACATCGACTCGAGGTACTCGGGGCCGTTGTAGAGGTACTGAGCGACCTTGTCCTGCTCGGCCACGCCGGCGTCGAGCAGCGCCTGGGCGATGCCGTTGGCGCGGCGGTCGAACTCCGACCAGCTGATGCGACGGTCGCCCTGCACCTGGGCTGGGGCGTCGGGCACCTGCTGGGCCACGACCTCCCACACGTCAGCGAAGTTCCAGCCGGCCATGGTGCGTCCCCCTGCGGTTGCAGCGTCTCGACGACCCGAGTCTCGGGTCGGCCGACGACTCTACCCGACCGTCGTGGCTAGCTCTTGACCACCCGGTCAAGACGGGGGCTACGTTGCCCCGATGGACTTCGAGCTCCCCCCGCAGGACGATCCCCGCCGCCTGACCGTGCGGGCCTGGTTGGCCGAGCACCCGACCCCCTCCGGTCGCCAGCTGGCCGAGGCGGGCTACGTGGCCCCGCACTGGCCCGCGCCGTGGGGCCTGGACGCGGATCCCATCCACCAGATCCTGATCGACGAGGAGCTGGCCGCGGCTGGGGTGCGACGTCCGTCCAACACGATCGGCATCGGCTGGGCCGGTCCCACCCTCGTCCACGGGGGCACCCAGGAGCAGAAGGATCGGTACCTGTTCCCGCTGCTGGCCGGCGAGGAGATCTGGTGCCAGCTCTTCAGCGAGCCTGGCTCCGGGTCCGACCTGGCGTCGTTGTCCACCCGTGCCGTGCGCGATGGCGACGAGTGGGTGATCACGGGCCAGAAGATCTGGACCTCGCTGGCCCAGTTCTCGAGCTTCGGGATCCTGATCGCCCGCACTGAGCCCGACGCCGCCAAGCACGAGGGGATCTCGTACTTCATCTGCCCCATGGATGCACCGGGGATCGAGATCCGACCCATCATCGAGATGACCGGCTCCCACACCTTCAACGAGGTGTTCCTCGACGAGGTGCGGTTGCCGGCCGAGAACCTGGTGGGCGACGTCAACCGCGGCTGGGGCCTGGCCAAGGTGACGCTCGGCAACGAGCGGGTGTCGTTGTCGTCAGGTGGCGCCCTCTGGGGCATGGGCCCGACGGCCGACGACCTGATCGACCTCGTGCGAGCCCAGGGGGGCACGACCGACGCCGTCTTGCGCCAGCGCATCGCGCAGCTCCACATCGAGTCGGAGCTGCTCCGGCTCATCCGGCTCCGCACGGTGACCGCCCGGATCAAGGGGGAGCCGCCGGGCGCGGAGGCGTCCGTGCGCAAGATCCTCGCTGACGAGCACGGGCAGCGGATCATGGGCCTGGCCAAGGACCTGGCTGGTCCTGGCGGGATGGTCTCGACGGTGGGCCCGCTCGGCCAGGACCCGGCCATGTGGCACTACGGGTTCCTCTTCGCGCCCGCCCTCACCATCGGTGGCGGCACCGGCGAGGTGCAGCGCAACATCGTCGCCGAGCGGGTCCTCGGGCTCCCGCACGACAACGACGTCGAGCAGGGCCAGACCTGGAGCGAGGCCCGCCGCTGACGGGCGCCCACGGTGTCGGGGCGAAGCGTCCGTTTCGTCGTGGCCGGGCCGGCAGGCCAGAATGACCGCCATGACAGCCCGGATCGTCTCGATCGAGCTCAAGCGCCACGACAAGGTGCGCGCCAACGTGGATCTGCCGGGGGTCCCCGCCGGCATGCCCGGCAAGGTGCTGGTCGTGTCCGGGGTCACCTGGATGCGCTACCGCGTGCTCTTCGACAACGGCCTCGAGCACGGTCTGCTCGACGGTCGGCACCTCGTGCGGCCCAAGGACTTCATCCCCGTCGAGGAGCGCGTCGCGGTGGAGGAGGTGGCTGGTGACGCCGCCGCCGCCGATGACGGCGCCCCGGCCGGCACTGCCGTGGCCGAGGAGAACGAGTTCGGCGTGCCCGCCCACCTGCTCGAACGGGCCAAGAAGGCACGCGAGCGCTTCGCGGCCGCCAGCTGACGCCCAGAACCAGCCCACCCACACCGATCATCCCCAGGGGGACCCCATGCAGCTGTCCATGCCCATCAACTACGCGGGGGGCTTCAAGCAGGCCGTCGACCAGGTGGTCGAGCTCGAGAAGGCCGGCCTCGACATGGTGTGGGTGGCGGAGGCCTACAGCTTCGACGCCGTGAGCGCGATGGGCTACCTCGCCGCCCAGACCTCGACCGTGAAGATCGCGGCCGGCATCCTGCCCATCTACACCCGTACGCCCACGCTCATCGCCATGACCGCGGCGGGCATCGACGCCCTCTCCGACGGGCGCTGCGTGCTGGGCCTGGGGGCCTCGGGCCCGCAGGTGATCGAGGGGTTCCACGGGGTGCCCTACGACCGGCCGCTCGGCCGCACCCGCGAGATCATCGACATCTGCCGCCAGGTGTGGCGTCGTGAGCGCGTCGAGCACGATGGCACCAGCTACAAGATCCCCGTGCCCGAGGGCAAGGGCACCGGGCTGGGCAAGCCGCTCAAGCTGATCAACCATCCCGTGCGCAGCGAGATCCCGATCTACGTGGCGTCGCTCGGTCCCAAGAACGTGGAGATGACAGCGGAGAAGGCCGACGGCTGGCTGCCGCTGTTCTACCTGCCCGAGAAGGCGCAGGACGTGTGGGGCAACGATCTCGCCGCGGGTGCCGCCAAGCGGGACGCCAGCCTGGCCCCGATGGAGATCGTGGCCGGCGGCCTCCTGTCGGTGGGCGACGGCGCCGAGGCGGTGCGCGAGTTCTCCCGTCCGATGACCGCCCTGTACGTCGGTGGCATGGGCGCCAAGGGCAAGAACTTCTACAACGACCTGGTGTGCCGCTACGGCTTCGAGGCCGAGGCCGAGATGATCCAGGACCTCTACCTCGACGGCAAGAAGGACGAGGCGGCCAAGGCCGTGCCCGACGAGCTGCTCGAGGCCACCACCCTGTGCGGATCTGAGGGCTACGTGCGCGAGCGCCTGGCCGCCTTCAAGGAGAGCGGCGTCACGGTGCTGAACGTGACGCCCATCGGCTCCGACCCGGTGAAGCTCATCGAGCAGGTCAAGGGCTGGATCGAGGACCTCTGACCCCTGCCGTCAACCCGCCCGGTGAGCGTCAGAGGCGGGCCAGCGCGGCCTCGGCCTCGGCGACGAAGCGCAGCACCAGCTCGCCGGCGGGCACCAGCTCGTCGATGGCGCCCACGCCCTGGCCAGCCGGCCAGAACTCGCGGTCGGGGTCGACATCGAGCGTGTCCTCGTCGCCGCCGAGGTGGTTGGCCCCGTCCTGGATCGACTTGATGACCTGCATCGGGAAGGGCTCGGGCACGCCGCCTTCGGTGTCGAAGGCCGTGGTGTAGGCGTTCTCCACCACGCGGCACGTCTTGCCGGTGTAGGCCTTCGTGATGGTGGTGCCGTCCTCGTGGGTGCGCAGGAGGGCCTCCTTGTAGCCGGGCACGGCGCGGGCCTCGGGGGTGGCGATGAACCGGGTGCCGACCCAGATGCCGTCCGCACCCAGGGCGAGGGCGGCGGCCAGTCCCCGGCCGTTGACGATGCCGCCGGCGGCCACCACGGGCACCCGGTGGCCGACGGCATCGACGACCTGCGGCACGAGGGCGAAGGTGGCGATCTTGCCGGTGTGGCCGCCCGCCTCGGTGCCCTGGGCCACCACCAGGTCGCACCCGGCCTCCACGGCCGCGATGGCGTGGCGCACCTTGCCGCACATGCTCACCACGAGCACGTTGCGACGGTGGCAGAGCTCCACGACATCGCGCGGCACACCGAGACCGGCCACGAACACGCTGGCGCCCCCGTCGATGATGTCGGTGACCTTGGCCACCATGTCCTGCGGCGCGGCCGTGAGCAGGTCGACCCCGAAGGGCTTGTCGGTGAGCGCGCGCACCTTGGCGATCTCGTCGATCATGTCCTCGTGGCTCATGGTGGACGCCCCGAGGCAGCCGAAGCCGCCCGCCTCGCTGACCGCCGCCACGAGCCGGTGATAGGACACCCCGCCCATGCCGGCCAGCATCACCGGGTGGTCGATCTCCAAGACGTCGGTCAGTCGTGTGCGCATGGGGCGATGCTCACCGGCGCTTGACCGGCCGGTCAAGTCTTGTAAGAGCCGTGTCCGCTGAGCATCCCGCGGTGCCACCGCCGGGGCGTGGCCACGATGGCGCGGGGGTAGTCCTCGAAGAGCCAGCGGGCGAAGTTCCGTCGCGTCCAACCCGACAGGCCCGCAACGCGCACCGCGGCCCGGGCGCCCTTGCGGTGCTTGAGGGCCCGGATGAGCAGCAGGGACATCTTGTGGTCGGCCACCAGGGCGTCGCGCACGGAGCGCTCATAGGTGGACGTCACCCGACCGGCGTCGAGCCCACCCCCGCTGATCGCCTGCGCGGCCAGCACGCCGGTGAGGAGGGCCTGGCCGATGCCCTCCCCGGTCAGGGCGTCGGTGACGGCGGCGGCATCCCCGACGAACAGCGTGCGGCTCGTGGCCAGCACGGCGTCGCCGACGCGGGCCGGGATGGGCCACGCTCGGTGGGGCGACTCCGGGGTGGCATCGGGGCCGAGGACCGCTCGGATGTGGGGCCGAGCGAGGATGTCGGGCCACAGGTCCTTCATGTCCTGCACCCTCGCCACCTTGCCGCCGTCGCGCTGGATCCCGAACCCGACGTTGGCACCGCCTCCGGGGAGGGGGAACGACCAGGCGTAGCCCGGCAGCAGATCGGGTTCGAACCAGACGAACAGCTCGGAGGCGGCGCGGGGCCCCACGTTGGTGAAGTACTGCCGGAAGGCGTGCCACTCACCCAGGTAGCCAGGGGTGGCCACGCCGAGGTGCTTGCGCAGGGGCGACCACATCCCGTCGGCAGCCACGGCGTAGCGGGCGTGCACCTCACCGAGGCCCTCGACCTCGAGCACGACGCGGTCGGGTCGCTCGGTGGCGCCAACGACGGCATGGCCCTCATGCACCGTCGCGCCTGCGGCACGGGCCACGTCGAGGAGGGCGGTGTCCAGGTCCTCGCGGCGGGCCACCACCGCGAACAGCCCGTCGCCGCGGGGCAACGGGAAGGTCACCTCGTGGTGCGACGGGGAGCTCACCACGACGTCGTCGACCGGGTGCCACGACGGCACAGTCGCTGGGTCGAGCCCGAGCGACTCGAGGAGGCGCAGGGCGCCCGCGGTGAGCCCGTCGCCGCAGATCTTGTCGCGCGGGAAGGTGGCCTTGTCGACGACGACGACGTGGCGCCCGGCGCGGGCCAGGGTGATGGCGGCAGCCGCCCCGGCGGGCCCACCACCGACGACGACGACGTCAGCGAGCTCCATCAACCGGCCGCGATGACCTCATCGAACCCGTCGGCCAGGCAGGCGTGGAAGGCCTCGGGCTCGGTGACGGCGACGGGATCGATGTTGATCCCGATGCACACCTGGCCCATCCAGCTGAGCAGGGTGATGTTGGCGGCCGCGCCCGACAGCGGTCCGAAGGGGAACTGCTGCACGATCTCGGCCCCGGCCGCGAACAACGGGACCGGAGCGCCGGGCACGTTCGAGGTGACGAAGTCGACGCCCTTCAGCATGCTGCCGAACACGCCCGTCGTGACGCTCGTCGGGAGGCGGTTGAGCAGCCCGGCCAGCGGTTGGGTGAGGGCCAGGGCCGGCTCGCCGCGCTGCTCGGCGACGAGGGCGCGGATGGTGGCCATCCGCTCGATCGGGTCGGCGATGCCGACCGGCACGGCAAACCGGGCCGGTACGAACTGGTTCCCGGCGACGCCCTGGGTGGCCTCGGTGCGGACGTTGATGGGCATGGTCATGCGGAGCTGCTCCACCGGCGCGCCGAGGTGCTCGTGATAGCGGTGCATCCCGCCGGCCACCGCCGCCACGAAGGCGTCGTTGAGCTTTCCGTCGGCCGCCTTGGCGGCCCGGCGCAGGTCGTCGAGCGGGCGCACCAAGGTGGAGAACCGCACGCTGAGCGACCGTCCGGTCATCACCGGGCTGAGCGGGTCGGAGGCCGGGGCGAGCAGTCGACCCACCGACGCGCCCGTCTCGACGGCCCGTCGGGCGGCCCCGCCGGGATCGGTGACGATGCCTCGCAGGCCGCCGGTGACGGTTCCCACGTTGCGCTGGATGGCGCGCACGCGCCGACGCGCGACGTGCTCGGCGCCCGCCGCGAGGCGTTCGAGCGAGCTGAGCACGTGCACCTCGGGGGCCCCCGGGCGGAGGCCGTCCTCCTCGGCGTCACGCTCGAGGTCGAAGAGGGTGAGGGCCATCTGGATCGAGCCGACGCCGTCGGTGATGGCGTGGTGAACCTTTTGGATGAGCGCCGAACGGCCGTCGGCCAGTCCCTCGACGACGTACATCTCCCAGAGCGGCCGGGCACGATCGAACCCCTGCATCCCGACCCACTGGGCGAGGTCGAGCACCTCGCGGTCCGAGCCTCCGCCGCCGTGCAGCGAGCGCAGGTGGTAGCCGAGGTCGAAGTTGGGATCGGTCTCCCAGCGAGGCGGCGCCATGGAGTACGGGTTGCCCACGACGCGCTGACGGAGCCGCGGGATCACCCGCGTGGCCCGCTCCACCTTCTCGGCGAAGCGCTCCGGGTGCACGGGCCCGTCGAGCAAGGACACCGCCGTGATCGTGGAGCGCAGCAGCGGGTCCTTCTCGATCGTCCACATGAGCGCGTCGGAATCGCTCATGCGCGGCTCGTAGTGCAGCTCGTCAACCATGGCTCAGCACCCCTGTCCAGGCCCGGGGCGATAGCGCGCCCGGAACGTGTCGTCCTCAGTGTGGCCGTCGGGGAAGGTGCGGGTGCGTGTGGTGGTGACGATGGTGCAGCGGCCGGAGGTGCCCTCGCGGATGGCGGTCTGCTCGGCGGTGGCGTAGGGCGTGGAGTACAGGGTGACGGTCAGGCTCGTGTCGGTGTACGAGGTCCAGATCAGGATGCCGTACGGCGTGTTGTTGGTGAAGCGCAGGTCGGGGGAGGGGTAGCCCATGGTGGCCTCGCGGCCGCGCGGGTACCGATCGAAGTACTCGGAGTGCGCTTGGTACTCGTCGATGTCGAGCCCCGCGAAGTACGCCGCGTTGAAGGTGGTGGTGGCGAACTGGGAGATGCCGCCGCCGACCGACTCGGTGAACTTCCCGTCCTCGATCACGCGGTCGACCACGAACCCCTTCTCCTCGGTGCGCTTGCCCACGAAGTCGTTCACCGAGAACGTCCTGCCGGGCT
>JBKJIL010000252.1:0-14280 GCA_046598435.1 Acidimicrobiales bacterium | reverse complement strand
GTGGCCGAGATCGGCGAGTGACCCGGCGTGCTCCGCCACGACCGGGGCACGGGAGCCATCTCCACGGCGGCCGGCGTGGTCGTCTTCTTGGTCTTCCTCCTCGGGGCCGTCCAGCTGCTCTTCTCGCTCTACGCCTCGTCCACCGTCACCGCCGTCGCCAACGACGCCGCCCGGCGGGCCGCGCTGCGCGGCGCGGCGCCGGTGGAAGACGTCGAGGCCGACGCCCGCGCCAGCCTGGGACGGGTGGGCGAGGACGCCGAGTTCACCTGGGGGCTCGAGGACACGGACGGCGACGGCACCGACGACGTGCTCGTGCTGCAGGTGAGCGCCCTTCCCCCTCGGTTCGTGCCCCGGAGCATCGGCGAGGGCTTGGGGTTGGGCGTCATCGAGCGAACCGTGCGGGTGCGCCTGGAGGAGCCCCAACCGTGACCGCCCACCGCTGCTCTGGTGATCGCTGCTCTGGTGATCGCGGTCAGGTCGGCGGGATCGAGGCGCTGCCGTTCGGGCTCCTCGTGTTCGTGCTCGGCACCCTGCTCATCGCCAACGCCTGGGCCGTGGTCGACGCCAAGTTCGCCACCGACGCGGCCGCCCGGGAAGCGGTGCGCACCTTCGTCGAGGGAACCGACGAGGCCACGGCCTTCGCGGCCGCCGACGAGGCGGCCCGTGCGGTGATCGCGGGCCACGGCCGCGACCCGCAGCGGGCGTCGGTCGACCCGGTCGGCTCGTTCGGGCTCGTGCGCTGCGCTCGGGCCAGGTTCTCGGTCACCTACGAGGTGCCGGCCCTGTCGATTCCGCTCATCGGGGGCTACGGCACGGCCCCCTTCCGGGTTCGCTCCAGCCACAGCGAGGTGGTCGACCCCTTCCGGAGCGGCCTCGACGGCCAGGCCGAGGACTGCACGTGACCGCACGCCACCGCCAGCGAGGCTCGGTGCTGATGCTCATGCCGGCGGGGGTGCTGATCGTGCTCATCCTGGGCGCCATCTCCTTCGATCTCTCGCTGGTGTTCCTGCGCCAGCGCCAGGCCAGCAGCGTGGCGTCATCCGTGGCCAACGACCTGGCCTCGCTGGCCCTCGACGTGCCGACGTTTCGCGAGACCGGCACCTTCGAGCTCGATCCGCGCCGCGCTGACGAGCTGGGCCGGGCACTGATCGATGCCAGCGATCTCGCCGATCGGGTGACCGACGCCGTCATCACGATCGACGGCGCCGACCGGGTGACGGTGCGCCTGACCATGTCGGTGGACTACGTGTTCGCCAAGGCCATCCCTGGCGCGGCCGACGGCACGACCGTCACCGCCACCGCCACCGCCGTCGCCACCCCGGGGTGAGGGCCGTCACCCCAGGGCCCGCAGGATCAGCTGCCAGGAGGCCAGGCCGTGCTCGCACCAGCCGGCCGGGGTGACGAGGCACTCGTCGGGGGCTCGGCACATGTCGTCGGCCACCCACTCTGCGAGCGTGTCCTCGTCGGGGGGCGCCCAGCCGCTGTTGTGCTCGAACCACCCGTGAGCGGCAGCCACCGCGGCGCGCTGCTCGTCGTTCATCAGGTCGGCGCCAGCACGCGGACGCGGCCGGCCACGGGGTCGACCTCCACCATGGCGCCGTCGGGGATGGCGGTCATGGCACCAGCGGCGCCGATGACGGCCGGCAGGCCGAGCTCCCGGGCGATCACGGCGGCGTGGGAGAGCAAGCCACCCTCCTCCACCACGACGGCACCGGCCAGGGACAGCGCCATGTTGAACGCCGGCGTGGTGCCCAGGGCGACGAGCACGTCACCGGGCTCGAGGCGCATGAGAGCATCGGCGGGATCGGCGGCCACGCAGGCCCGGCCCCGGTAGGCGGCCGCGCCCACCCCGTCGCCGTCGAGGACGGCCCGAGCCTCGGGCGGCACCGTGAACGTGTCGCGAAGGCGGAGCTGCGCTCGCGACATCGACCGCATGGCCCGAGGCAGCACGTCGAGGGGCACGTCGACGTCGGGGCCGAGCTGCAGCGGCGGGACCAGCGCGGAGCGAGCAGAGCGCCGTGCGGCGCGGCGCCCTGCTTCGGCTGCCGTCGGCCCCGGCCTGCCGAGCAGGAGGTCGGCGATCTCGTCGACGGTGAGCTCGAACACGTCGTCGCATCGCTCCAGCCCACCCGCCTCCACCAGCACATCAGCAGCGGCCAGCATGGCCCGCCGCAACAGGCCCATGGGCCAGGCCCCGGTGAGGCCGCCGTTGTCGTCGCGCACCCCGAAGGTGGCCCGGGCATCGCCGACGAGCACCTCGAGCTCGGCCCGGTCCCCGGCCGGCACCATGGCCCGCAGTCGGTCGAGGGACGCCGCCTGGAGCCGCTCGACCGCTTCCGGGTCGACAGCCTCCGGCGTGGCCCGCGCCAGGTGCACCACCAGGGCGGGCAGCTCGGCCAGGGCCAGCGAGTCGAGGTCGTAGCCGGTCACCAGCCGCCAGCCGTGCTCCCCCAAGAAGGCGTCCAGCTCCACGGGGGCGACGCCACGCAGCTCCTCGATCGTGGTCACCGAGACCGCCGCGGCACGCACCGCGGCGCGGAGCGCGTCGAGGGCCGGGCCGCTGCCCGAGGAGGCCGGTGAGCTGCCCACCAGCACGGGCAGCACGACCTCGGTGGGGATGCCCCAGTCGTCGCAGCGGGCCAAGAGGAGTCCCGTGGGGATCAGATCGAGCCCGTGGAGCGAGAAGTGGCGCGTGTAGCCGGCGGCGGCGTGGGCACGGGCTCTGCGGAGATGATCCACCAGGGCCTCGGGCTCCAGTCGAGCTGGGTCCTCCCCCTGCAGGGCGAGGTTGGCGTCGACCCACCACTGCCGTTCGGTGGCGTACCAGCGCGCCGCGTCCGCCAGCCACGGGCGGTCGGTCAGCGCTCGGCGGGCCGCCCGCTCACGGGCGCGGAACACCGGGACCACACGAGCGGCCAGCCAGAGCGCCGCCTTCGGGGGCAGGCGGTCGCTCGCCTTGCCCACGAGCGGCTCCGGGGCCACGTACACGTGGCCGTGCACCAGGGCCATGGCCAGCGTGCGGATGGGCAGGCCGTACTCGGCGAAGGGGACGGCCTCACCCTCGGCCGAGGTGGCGGGGAGCAGCACGGCGTACTCCGCGGTGACAGCCCGGGGGAAGTGGTCGCGCAGGGAGATCCACTGGCCCTTGCCCGGCGGGGTGAAGCTCATGGGGCTGCTGGTCATGGGGCTGCTTCCTTGGTGGCGCGTTCGAGCACCGAGAGGGCCCACAGGACGTGGGCGGCGGCGGCGTCGGCCGGGATCCCGGCCTTGTCGTGGAGCTCGAGGAGGGCGGTGGACGACGTCAGCACGTCGGCGATGGCGGCGAAGCGCTCCCCCTCGGCGGAGTCGGGATCGATCCCGCTGCCCGTGAGGGCGGCGCGCATGGCCACCTGCTTGGCCTCCCAGCGCCGCCGCCGGAGCTCCCGACCGAGCGGCGAGGCCAGCTGGTTGCGGGCCAGCGGGAGGTGCTCGACCAGGTCGGCGAAGGTGGCGGGCAGGACGGCCGTGAGCTCCTCGAACGACGTCGGCATGTCGGCGAGGCTCGTGATGGTGGCCTCGGTGCCCATCACCAGCGTCGAGGCGTCGAGCAGGGCCTCCTTGGTGGGGAAGTACCGGTACACGGTCGCCACCGCCACACCGGCGCGGGCCGCCACCGCCGGCACGGACACCGCGGCTGGGTGGGCCTCGGCCACCAGCGCGGCGACGGCCCGCACGATGCGCTCGCGGGTGGCGCGCTTGTGACCGGTGCGCAACGTCTCCCCGGGCTCGGCCATGAGATGATTCATCTCATAATGAGATGAATCATGTCAACTGGGCGGGAGGACGACGGCCTGACCGGGATAGAGGAGATCGGGGTTCGACGGGTCGACGAGTCGGTCGCGGTTGGCCGCCACGACCTGTCGCCAGTAGGCGTCGAGGGCTCGGAGGCTCGGCTCGTCGCCCAAGCGATCGCGCAGCTCGTCGGCCGCCAACGACCACAGGGAATCGCCCGCCGCCACCGTCACCAGACCCGGATCGGGAACGTCGACGGCGATGGCGACGGGAGCCGGTGCCACCGGTGGCGGCTCTGGCCGCGCCTCTGGCGGCGGCTCTGGCACCGGCACGGGCTCATCGATCAGCAGGCGCATGGTGGCCGTGCCCGGCTCGATGTCGTCGGCGGGCCAGGCCGCCACCGCGGCGGGGGCCGGGGGCAGCGGCGGATCCTCAGCGAGGGTCCCCGCGCTCGGAGCGGGGGCGGCCAGAGCGGTGAGGGAGAGTCCCGCCAGGCCGTGCCCGAGCCGCTGCAACGAGCGCGGGGAGACGAGGTCGGCGATCCAGCCGAGGCCCGCCAGGGCAGGGACGGCCCGCAGCAGCTGGAGCGCCAGTGCGACGAGGAACCACGCCCCCACCACCAGGGCCAGCCCCCGCACGAGCGCCACGGCAGCCACGGCCGGGCCGGCGGTGGCGTACCAGTCGACCAGCGCGGCCCAGGAGTGCACGGGAGGGGTTGGGGCCGGGAGGTCCAGCCCGAGGAGCCCCCCGACGGCGAGGGCCCCCGCGATGCTGGCTCGCGACGCGCTCACGACTGCGGCTCCAGCGGCACCGGCACGGCGGAGCCGTCGGGGCGACCCACCACCGGGGTGGGGCAGCCGGTGGAGTCGACCTCGGCGATGAGGGTCACGGCGCCCGCCACCCGGGCCACCGGCACCGCCACCACGTCGGCGTCGGTGGCCCAGCGCCCGAACACGAACACCTCACCGCTGTCGGGCCGCAGCAGCGCCGGGGTGGCCTGGCCGTCGCAGTCCCAGTCGGCCACCGCGATGACGTCGCCTGGGAGCCCGATCGCATAGCGGCGATCGCCCACCTGCACGATGGTGCCGTCGATGGTCACGGGCTCCGCAGGCGCCGTCGGCGCCGTGGTGGGCGACAGCGCGGGCGACACCGCGGGCGGGTCGGCGACGGGCGACGCCACGCCACCCCCGCTCGTTCGGGCACCGCTCACCATCCCGATCAGGCCTGCGCCCATGAGCACCACACCGGCCAGTGCGGCGGCCAGTGCGGGCCAGCGGGTCTCTCGGGATCCATCGTGGCTCGACGCGCCGGCCCGCAGCACCTCGATCGGGTCGGCGCCCACGGCTGGCTCACCCACCGCTGGCTCGCTCACCGCTGGCTCACTCACGGCAGCGTCCGGGATGCCCTCGGCGATGGCGGCAGCCAGCCGGCGGGCGGTGGGCCGACGGGTAGGTGGCTCGGCACAGGCCTGATCGGCCAGGAGGAGCAGGCTCCGGCGCTCCCACCCTGACCACGAGCGGCGTGGCCACCACCGTCGATCCGGGATGGGCTCGAGCTCCTCGCCGCCCCCGAGCAACCCGGCCAGCAGGGTCCCCAAGGCGGCCACGTCGTCGGCGGGATCGGTCGGGTGGGTGCCGCCACCCCACCCGCACAGGAGCGGCCGGCCCCGCGGGCCGATCAGCACATGGGAGCCGTCGATGCGACCGTGCACGACCCCGGCCTCGTGGAGATCGGCCAGCGTGGTGGCCACCGCGGCGACCACCCCCGCAACCGTGCGCACGGGCAACGGGCCCGTTGCCTCCAGGGAGCGACCACCGTAGGCGAGGGTGAGCTGCCACTCGGTGCCGTCTCCTTCGGAGCCCAGGAGCTCGACCACACCGGGATGCGCGGCCGCTCGCAGCCGCTCGGCCTCGACGCGCAACGACGCAGCTTCCGCTCCGCTGGCCCGCTTGCGCACCACGGCACCTACGTCAGCGACATGGACCTCCGACACCTGAGGCATGCTTGAATGATATGAAACAACACAAGAGTTGTCGATACCCCATCACAGATCTCAGATGCTGGGGTCAGGCACCTGCAGCCGCAGCGCCACCTCGTTGGCCAGCAGCCGCCCGGCCACGGTCAGGACGAGCCGCTCGGGATCATCCGGGTGGGCCTCGACCAGGCCGGGGAGGTCCCGCTGATCGAGCGCAGTGCGGGGCACGCCGTGCCGGGTCCGCACCGCCAGCTGCAGCGCCTCCAGGGCGCTGGCCTCGGGCGAGAGCCGTTCGTCCGCGGCCTCCACCGACGCGCCCCCGGCGACGGCGTCGATGTAGCGATCGGGGGTGCGCAGGTTCCAGAAGCGGCGACCGTCGCGGTGCGAGTGCGACGCGCACCCGATGCCCTGGTACTCCCCCATCGTCCAGTACAGGAGGTTGTGCCGGCACTCGTGGCCCGGTCGGGCCCAGTTGGAGATCTCGTAGGAGACGAGCCCGGCCGCCTCCAGCCTGGCCACGGCAGCGAGGTACTTGTCGGCCTGGTCGTCGTCATCGGGATGCCGGTCGACGTCGGCGGCCAGCGGCGTGCCGGCTTCCACGGTGAGGGCGTAGGCCGACACGTGCGGCGGGTCGAGGCTCAAGATGTCATCGAGGGTGTCGCACCAGTCCTGGAGGGTCTCGGTGGCGCCCCCATAGATGAGGTCGAGGTTGAACGTCTCGAAGCCCGCGGCCCGGGCCAGCGCCACCGAGCGGACCACGTTGGCGCGGTCGTGGGTGCGACCCAGCGCGGCGAGGACGTGGGCCGAGGTGGACTGCACGCCGAAGGACAGCCGGGTCACGCCGCCCGCTCGATAGGTGGCCAGCAGCTCGGCGGTGACGTTGTCGGGGTTGCACTCGACGGTGACCTCGCAGCCCGCCGCCCGCGGGATGCGGTCGAGCACCGCCACCAGCTCGTCGCCGGCCACCATCGACGGCGTGCCGCCGCCGACGAACACGGAGGTGGCGGCCGGCATGCCGGCAGCCACGAGGCGGTCGGCATCGGCCCGGCACGCCGAGAGGTAGGCGTCGGTCAGGTGGTGGCGGTCGGTCCAGGTGGCGAAGGAGCAGTAGTCGCAACGGGCCGCACAGAAGGGCACGTGCAGGTACACACCAAACGACGGGGAGGAGGCCGGGGAGGACGCCACGTCCCCATGGTGGCCCTCGGTGGGCCGCCGCCGCGCATCGCGGCGGGAGGAAGCGGGCTAGCTGACGGCGAGCGGGGCCTCGGCCCGGAACACCAGGTCGAGCTCGGTGAGGCGGGTGACGGCCACCTCGGGGGTGACATCGAGGATGCAGGCGATGGCCCGCAGGTCGTCTCGTCGCACGGTGAGCACCCGGCCGTTGAAGTCGCCGCGCTGCACCTGGATCATCCGGAGGTAGCGGGCCAGCATCTCGCCCTCGGCCCCCTGCACGCGCTCGATGGCGGTGAGGTCGAGCTTGACCTTCTCAGCGACGCGGACCGGCGAGTTCAGGTCGATCACCAGATCGGTGTCACCGGGGCGGGTGCCGAAGTCGGGGCCGTCGTCACCAGGGAGGAGCTGGTCCACCGGCACCCGGTAGAACCGAGCGAGCCGCTGGAGGCGGGGAACGGAGATGGCGCGCTCGCCGCGCTCGTAGGCACCGAGCACCGAGGCCTTGAACTCCTGGCCGGACGTGGCCTCCACGTCCTGGAGCGAGAGCCGCTTCTGACGGCGGATGGCCCGCAGGCGAATGCCCACCTTGCCGGCGTAGCCGCCGACTTCCTCGTCGCCTTCGATCTCGCTCATGGTCCCTCCCAGGACGCTCCCCCGGAGGGAGCTTCGCCCGAGCCCCGCATGCGTTGCTCGCGCCATCAATGTACGCGCGATACGTGGCCGCCGACAACCACCCTCCGTGGCGGAGCTAGCCGGTTGGCGCAACGAGACCGGCGCGAAGAGCGCAAAGCAGGACACCTGCGCTGACCGCCGCCGTCTCGGCACGCAGCACGTTGGCGCCCAACACCACCGACGGCGCCTCCAGTGCTCGTTCGGCGTTCGACCAGCCGCCCTCGGGGCCCACCAGCAGCACGGGGTGGGCGAGCGTCGGCGGCGCTCCGGTCCGGTCGGCGAGGGCGGCGCCGGGCAGCCGCACGAGCGCCGCCAGGTCAGCCACCTCGTCGACCACCGGCAGGATCGGCCGGTGGCTCTGCATGGCGGCCGCCCGAGCGACCGTCCGCAGCCGGGGGACGGCCTTGGCCGCCTTGGCCTCGTCCCAGCGCACCACCGAGTGCTCGGCACGGAACACCACGATGCGGTCGATCCCTAGCTCGGTGAGCTTCTGGACGATGAGCTCGGGCTTGTCGCCCTTGACCAGCGCGAAGCCCACCGTGAGCAGCGGCGCAGGCGGGATGAACGTGACCACCGGTCCGGTGGGCTCGAGCTCGGCGGCCAGCACTCCACAACGCCACCGGCCCGCGCCGTCAGCCATCGTGAGGGGTGCGCCGGGACGCACGCGCAGGACCCGGGTGAGGTGGTGGCGGTCGTCGTCGCGCAGGTCGGGGGCGTCGAGATCGTCGACGAACACGAGCGGCCCCGGATGATCAGCCGGGTGCATCGGGCTAGCGGAAGGCCGAGCGGATGCGCGACAGGAAGCCGGCGTCGGCGGGCGCCACGTCCTCGCCCCGGAGTGCGGCGAGCTGTCGCAGCAGGTCCTCCTGCTCAGGGGTGATGTCGTCGGGCACCTGCACCGTCGTACGCACGATCAGATCGCCGCGGTGGCGTCGCTCGAGGTGGGGCACACCTCGGCCCTTCAGGCGGAACTCCCGCCCTGACGGCGTGCCCCGGGGGACGACGAGGTCCTCGACGCCGTCGAGGGTCGCGAAGTCCAGATGGGCACCGAGGGCCGACTGGGTGAACGAGATCGGCAGCTCGCAGTGCAGGTCGATGCCGTCGCGGGTGAACCGCTCGTGGGGCTGCACCCGAACGTGGACGTAGAGATCGCCGTTCCCACCGCCGCGGGGACCCGCCGCACCACGACCGGTGAGCCGGAGCGTCGAGCCGGTGTCGACGCCGGCCGGGATGTCGACGGTGTAGGTGCGCTCCTCGATGCGACGACCCTCGCCCCGGCAGTCGGTGCAGGGATCGCTGATGGTCTTGCCCTGCCCAGCACAGCGCGGGCAGACGGAGTTCGTGACCATCTGGCCGAGGAAGCTCTGCCGCACCCGCTGCACGTGGCCCGACCCCGCGCACTCGAGACAGGTGATGGGCTGCGTGCCGGGCTTGGCGCCGGTGGCCTCGCAGGTCTCGCACGCCACCGCGGTGCGCACCTCGACGGGCTGGCGGACCCCGAACACAGCGTCCTCGAACCGCAGGTCGACGACCACCTCGAGATCCGCCCCGCGGGGCGGGCCGGTGCTGCGGCCACCGCCGCCTCCGAACGGGCTCCCCCCGCCGAAGAAGGCGTCGAAGATGTCGTTGATGCCGCCGCCCGCGAACCCGGCGCTGGCCGCGTTGACCCCGTCGGGGCCGTAGCGGTCGTACCGCTGGCGCTTGTCCGGGTCGGAGAGCACCTCGTAGGCCTGGGCCACCTGCTTGAAGCGGTCGGCCGCGGTGGGGTCGGGGTTGGTGTCGGGGTGCAGCTGGCGAGCCAAGCGGCGGTAGGCGCGCTTGATGTCGTCGGCCGTGGCGTCCCGCGCCACCTCGAGCAGTTCGTAGTAGTCCGCCACCATCAACCTTCGGTGAGTCGTTGTGAGAGGCGGTGGCTCACGACGGCCACCGCAGCCAGAGCTTGTGGGTAGTCCATGCGGGTGGGTCCGAGCACGCCGATCGTGCCGGCCGGCTCTCCCTCGACGTGGTACGGCGCCACGATCAGGGCGCACTCGGCCAGGGGCGCCATGCCGGTCTCGGTGCCGATGGCCACCTGGAGGCCGCGATCGAGGACATCGCGCAGCAGGGTCACCACGACGTACTGCTGCTCGAGGATCCCCAGCACCTCGCGCACCGTCTCGATGGCGTCGAAGGCCCGGGCGATCCGGGAGGTGCCGCCCACGAACACCTGATCAGGATCGTCGGTCGGGTCGGCTCGCAGCGCCTGCCACGCCCGGTCGCAGACCGCGTCGGTGACCGCATCTCCGGTGGGCGCGAGCGTCGTCAGCGAGCTGCGGGGCGACCCGACGAGGTGGGCCGCGAGGTGGGCGCTGGCGGCGGCGATGCGCTCCTCCCCCACGCCCTCCGTGAGCCCGCCGTCGTCGGACAGGTCGAGGGAGTGCTTCTCGATGGCGCCGTTGGACAGCACCACGACGACGAGGGCCGCCGTCGGCGTGAGGCTGACCACCTGCACCGAGCGGACGGTGGCCTCCGAGGGGGCCGGGCCGACCACCACGCCGGCGTAGCTCGTCAGGTCACCGAGCAGCCGCGACGTGTCCTGCAGCATCTGCTCGATCTCACCGTGGGCATGGTTGAAGAACGAGCGCACCTGCACGGCATCAGAGCTGCGCAACGTGGCGGGGGCACCGAGGTTGTCGACGAAGAACCGGTAGCCCTTCTCCGTGGGGATGCGGCCCGCGCTCGTGTGCGGCTGGCGGAGGTAGCCCTCCTGCTCGAGGGTGGCCATGTCGTTGCGCACGGTGGCTGATGACACGTGCACGCCGGACGACTTCACGACGTGCGCGGACCCCACCGGCTGGGCGGTGTCGATGTACTCCTCCACGACGGCACGGAGGATGGCGGCCTTGCGTTCATCGAGCATGAGATGGGCGTCCTCGTTCCTGGCACTCGATGCTACCGAGTGCCAGCCCGCCGGGGCAGGTCTGTCGGTGGCAGGCTCCCCGGCATGCGGTCGTACACGAGGGTCGCGGCGATCAGCGCCCGCGCAACGATGCGTAGCGACGCAGCGACTCCTCCCGCTCCTCCGCGTGGTCGACGATCGGTGCCGGGTAGCCCGGCGGGAGCCCGGCGGGGTCGAGCCAGGGTGCATGGACGTGGCGGTCGCGGACGGCACCGAGCTCAGGCACCCACCGCCGCACGTAGGTGCCGTCGGGGTCGAAGCGCTGGCCCTGCGTCACCGGGTTGAAGATCCGGAAGTACGGCGAGGCGTCGGTCCCCGTCCCCGCCACCCACTGCCAGCCGTGCTGGTTCGAGGCCAGGTCGCCGTCGACGAGGTGCTGCATGAACCAGCGGGCACCTCGGGTCCAGTCGAGGTGCAGGTCCTTGACGAGGAAGCTGGCCACCAGCATGCGGACCCGGTTGTGCATCCATCCTTCGGCCAGCAGCTGGCGCATCCCCGCGTCGACGATCGGATATCCGGTGCGGCCTGCGCACCAGGCGTCGAACCCGTCACCGCCCTGGGGCGGGTCGACCCGCATCGCCTGCATGGCCGGGTTGAAGGCGGCACGCCGCGTCTCGGGCCGGTGGTGGAGGACGTCCGCGTAGAACTCGCGCCAGCACAGCTCGGTGCGGAAGGTTCGGTGGGCCGGCGAGCTGCCGAGCTCGGCCAGCAGCTGCCGCGGGTGGAGGCACCCCCACTTCAGGTAAGGCGACAGGCGTGAGGTCGCGTCGACGCCGGGCAGATCGCGCACCTCGTCGTAGCGATCGAGGTCGCGGGCGACGAACTGGGCCCACCGCTCCTGCGCCGCGGGCTCGCCGGGGGCGGGCAGCGCCACGGTGGTGTCCGCCTCGGGGATCCCATCGCTCGGAAGCCGAACCCAACGAACGCCCTCCGGCGCCGACTGCGGGGCGAGACACCCGTGAGCGGCCCAGGCCCTCGAGAACGGGGTGAAGACCTTGTAGGGGTCGCCGCTGCCGTTGCGCACCACGCCCGGCTCCACGGCGTAGGCAGACCCGACGCGTCGCAAGACGCGACCGTGGGGAGCCAGGGCCCGCTCCACGTCATCGTCCCGCTCGGTGCCGTAAGGCCCCGCGTCGGCGGTGACGAACACCGCGGCGGTGCCGGCCTCGGCCGCGACCGCGGGCACGACCTCGACCGGGTTCCCATGGCGGACGACCAGGCGGCCACCGAGGGAGGCGTCGAGCTCCCGCAGACAACCGGCGAGGAAGTGGCGCCGGTTGTCGCCCGCCGGCCCCCACAGCCGAGGGTCGAGGCAGAAGAGGGCGACGACCTCCCCTGTCTCTCCCGCCGCGTCGACGGCCGCCAAGAGCGCCGGGTGGTCGGCCAAGCGCAGATCTCGCCGGAACCACAACACAGAGCGGGAGACGGAGCCCATGCGCCCCTGCCTACCCGCTCTGGTGGCCGCCCGCCGGCTCGCGGGCTCGCAGGCTCAGTGGTCGCCGTGCAGCTGGCCGCGGATGGCGCCGCCCAGGTGCTCGTTGTTGTGGATGTTCACGTAGAAGCCCTCGGGGTTGCCGAGGATCTCAGCCACCTCGCCCGTGCTGAGGCCCTTGCCCGTCTCGCCCTCGGTCAGGCAGTCAGCGGCCTGGCCGTCCTGCGGCCAGGCCAGGTTGACCTCGACGGGACCGTTGGTGCCCTCGACGCCACGGTGGATGTGGGCGGCCCGGCCGTTGCCCGGCGCCTGATCGAGCTCGGCCACCTTGTCGGCAGTCAGGATGTAGCAGAGCGTTGTGGGGTCGCCGTCGATGCCGAACACGTAGGCCTCGCCCCGGCCGTTCGAATCGCCGGCCTTGCGGCTGGCGCCGTCGACGGGCACCTCGTTGCGGCCTCGGAGCTCCGACTCGAGCAGGGTGTTGGCGTGGCCGGCCATGGCGCTCTGCACCGGGCCGAACACGAGCCCAGCAGCCAGGCCGACTCCACAGGCGGCGATCGTCTTCGCGCGGTTCGACATGATGCTTCCTCCGTTTCGGCACGGACATCCCGCGCGCTCACCCGTACCTACGGAGGAGCCCAGAGGCCCGGATGACCGATCTGTCCGATCCGGTGGTCAGCGCGGAGCCGGCGGGGGCAGAGCGTCGACCACTCGCCCACACTGCACCTCGATGCCCTCGGCGCGGAGGCGGCGCTGCTGCTCCGTCGGCTTGTGCACGGCAAGGGAGCCATCGGCCCGCACCACCCGCCACCACGGCAGGTCGCCGCCGTGGTCGGCGAGGAAGGCGCCGACCGCCCGCGCCGCACCGGGACGCCCGGCTCGGCGGGCCACCTCCCCGTAGGAGATCACCTCGCCCACCGCCAGCCCCTCCACCACGTTGCGGAAGCGCATCTGGAGCGGTGTCATCGAGGGATGCTCGCGCACGGCCTACGGTGCCGCGATGCCTCCTGAAGATCCCCGCGCCCGACGCTTCCGATTGGGCCTGGCCGCGTTCGTCGGGTTCGCCGGCCTGATGCACTTCGCCCGCCCGACGTTCTTCGACGACATCGTGCCCGGGTGGATGCCGGGCACCGCGCGCACCACGACCTACCTGAGCGGTGCCGCCGAGCTCGCCTGCGCGACGCTCGTGGCCAACCGCCGTACGGCACGCATCGGCGGCTGGGCCACGCTGCTGCTGTTCATCGGCGTGTACCCCGCCAACGTGCAGATGACGATCGACGTGGGTCGCCCCACGTCCGCGCAGGACTGGGCCGTCTGGGCCCGTACGCCGCTGCAGATCCCGATGTTCCTCTGGGCCCGACGAGTGGCCAGGGATGGGTGATCGTCCCGCGCTGCTCTTCGACTTCTTCGGCACACTGGTCGACTACTCCCCCAGCCGGGTCGACCAGGGGTATCACCGCTCGCACGCACTGCTCACGGGCTGGGGCGCATCCGACCTCGGGTACCAGGCGTTTCTCGACCTGTGGTCCGACGTGTCGAGTCGGTTCGATGCTCGTAGCGACCTCGACGATCGCGAGTTCTCGATGCACGAGCTCGGCGACGCCTTCCTGACCGAGGCGCTCCACCGCTCACCTGCGCATCTCGAGACCGTCGAGTTCGTCGCCACCTACCTGGCGGAGTGGAACACCGGCGTCCGACCGATCGCGGGTGTGGCGGACGTGATCGACGAACTTGCCGCATCACATCGCCTGGCGGTGGTCACGAACACGCACGACGCCGGTCTCGTCCCCGGCCATCTCACCGCAATGGGGATCGCCCACCAGTTCGAGGCCGTGATCACCAGCGTGGAGGTCGGCTGGCGCAAACCCCACGCGGCGATCTTCCAGTGCGCGCTCGATGCCCTGGCGATTCGCGCCGCCGATGCGATCTTCATCGGCGACACACGGGCCCCCGACTACGACGGCCCGGTCGCCATGGGCATGCGTGCGCTGCTCATCGACCCCGACCGCGTGCACGACATCCCGATCGAGGACGCCCTCGACTCGGTCCTCGATCTTCCCGTCGCGCTCGCCAACCGCACCTAACCAGACCTACGGCGGGTCGCCTGGTGGTTCGGGAGCGCTGCGGTGCCGTGGATGGCGGGGATCGCTCGGCGGGACGAACGCCCTGACGCCGGTCCCGGTGACGAGCTCCCAACCGTCCCGGGTCTTGAGGCCATGGTCGTGTGGGCAAAGTGCGTCGAGCTCGGGAAGCCGCGTATGTCGCGTCTCGCACCACGGGAGGCGATGATCGATCTGCAGGATCGTGCGGCCGCAGCCC
>JBKJIL010000101.1:0-6213 GCA_046598435.1 Acidimicrobiales bacterium | reverse complement strand
CGTTGTGAGCGCTCGCACGCGGTCGGCCACGACGCGCAGGAGGTCGCTGACGCCGCCGCCGGTGACGGCGCTGAAGGACACCGAGCCGTGGTGGAGCCTCGTGAGCCGGGCCGCCTCGGCGGGGGCCAGGTCGGCCTTGTTGAAGGCCAGCACCTCGGGGACGTCGTCGGCGCCGATGGCCCGCAGCACCGTGCGCACCGCGTCGATGTTTCCCTCGGGGTCGAGGCTCGACGCGTCGACGACGTGGACCAGCAGGTCGGCGTCGGTGGCCACCGACATGGTGGACTTGAAGGCCTCGACGAGCTGGTGGGGCAGCTTGCGGATGAAGCCGACGGTGTCGGTGAGCAGCACCGCCTCGCCACCAAGAAGGTCGAGGCGCCGGGTGGTGGCGTCGAGGGTGGCGAAGAGGCGATCCTCCACGAGCACCCCGGCCTGGGTGAGCCGATTGAGCAGGGTGGACTTGCCAGCGTTGGTGTAGCCGACGATCACCACCCGCCGGGTGCGGCTCTTGCGCTGCGCCTTGCGCTGCGTGGTGCGGTGCTTGTCGATCTCCCGCAGCTCCGCTTCGAGCCTGTGGATGCGACGCAGGATGCGACGCCGGTCGACCTCGAGCTGGGTCTCGCCAGGGCCCCGGGTGCCGATGCGGGCACCACCGGCCGACATGCCACCGCCCTGCTGGGACAGCGCCACGCCCTTGCCCCGCATCCGCGGGAGGCGGTACTTGAGGAGGGCCAGCTCCACCTGGGCCTTGCCCTGCTGGCTGTGGGCGTTCTGGGCGAAGATGTCGAGGATCACCGCGGTGCGGTCGATGGCGGTGCGGCCGAGCAGCTTCTCGAGGTTGCGCTGCTGCCCGGGTGAGAGCTCGTTGTCGAACACGACGGTGTCGCAGTCGGTGGCCAGCGCCAGCTCGCGCAGCTCCTCGGCCTTGCCCTTGCCGACGTAGGTGGGCGGGTCAGGCGCTCGCCGTCGCTGCACGAGCCGGCCGACCTCGTCGGCGCCGGCGGTGTCCACGAGCTGCGACAGCTCGTCGAGGCCCGCCTCGGTCTCCTCCGCCGTGCCCGGCGGGAGGGTGACGCCGACGAGGACGATCTTCTCCCGGAAGGCGCGTTCGATCAGCGACATGGGCTACCTCACGGCCATGGTGCGTCGAACACGGCGATCGAGGTGGCGTCGCCGGTGAGCAGCACCGGATCGCCGAGCGTGACCTCGACGGGGCCGCCGGGCATGGTGATCGTGGACCGCTCCCCCACCAGCTCCCAGCTGTGGGCGGCCGCCGCCACCGCGCAGGCGCCGGTGCCGCAGGCCTGCGTGGGGCCGACGCCCCGCTCGTAGACCACCATGTCGAGCTGGCCCGGGATGCCGGGCCGGATGATCTCGACGTTGGCACCACCAGGGGTGGCGGCGTCGATCCGAGCGCCGATCTCGACCAGCTCGTCGGTGTCGGGCAGTGCGGCCCCGCCCCAGTGGAGCACGACGTGCGGGTTGCCGAGGTCGACCTGCACCGCCTTGAGCACGTCGCCGGTCACCCACTCGGGCTGGTCCGGGCCCACCTTGGCCTGGCCCATCTCCACGCTGAGGCGGTGGGTGCGAGTGCCGGCGCGGGACAGGACGGTGACCGTGCGCAACCCGGCGTCGGTGGCCACCAGCAACGTGGGTGGGCTGGCCAGACCGGCCTGGAACACGGCCTGGGCCAGACAGCGGATGCCGTTGCCGCTCATCTCGGCCCGTGAGCCATCGGCGTTGAGCAGCTCCATGGTGACGTCGGCACCGCCGGTGCCGGCGCTGACGCGCAGCAGCCCGTCGGCGCCGATCCCGCGATGGCGGTCGCAGAGCGCGACGGCCTGATCGGCCGAGAGCGGGTGGATGCCGTCGAGATCGAGCAGGACGAGGAAGTCGTTGCCGAGGCCGTGGTGCTTCGTGAGGCGCATGCGACGGTCAGCCTAGGAGCCCCGTCAGGCGGTCCACGAGCACGTTCTCCGGGGCGTCGGCGTCGATCCAGGTCACTCGGGGATCCCGTCCGAACCAGGCCCGCTGGCGACGGGCGAAGCGACGGGTGCGGTTCACGGCCAGCTCCACCGCCTCGGGGAGGGACACCGCGCCATCGAGGTGGTCGAGGAGCTCCTTGTAGCCGAGCGCCTGGGCTGCCGTGCGGGAGATGCCCTTCGGATGGGCGCGCAGGGTCGCCACCTCCTCCAGGAACCCGGCCGCCATCTGGACGGCGTAGCGAGCCTCGATCCGCACGCGCAGCTCGGCGGGATCACGCGCCACACCGACGAGCCGGAACGGGGTGGGCGGCCGGGCGTCGAGGCCGGGTCCGAAGCTGGAGAACGGACGACCGCTGCCGACGGTGACCTCGAGGGCGCGCACGATGCGGCGGCGGTTGCCTGGCTCCATGCGGGAGGCGGCCAGCGGGTCGAGCGCCGTCAGCTGTCGGTACAAGGCAATGGTGTCGGGGTCGTCCTCGATCGCGGCGCGGGCCTCGGGGAACTGACCGGGGATGTCGAGATCGTCGACGATGGCCTGCACGTACAGCCCTGTGCCGCCGACGAGCAGGGCCCGTCGGCCCCGTGCCTCGATGGCCGCGATGGCGGCCTGCGCCGCTGGCTGGAACCAGGCCACCGTGCCGTCCTCCCATGGATCGAGGAGGTCGATGAGGTGATGCGGCACCTCCCCCTGCTCGGCCGCCGTGGGCTTGGCGGTGCCGATGTCCATGCCGCGGTACACCTGCATCGAGTCGACCGACACGATCTCCCAGCTCGGGTCCCGACGAGCCAGCGCCATCGCGAGCGCCGACTTGCCGGACGCGGTCGCGCCCACCAGCGCGGCATGACGTCCGGCCTCGGTCATCGGGCGTCGAGCTCCTTGGCGAAGCACACCGACAGCGGCGAGTCCTTGTAGAAGCCGTAGGGCTCGATGCGCACCCATCCGTGCGACTCGTAGAGCGCGATGGCCTCCGGCTGCGCGGTCCCGGTCTCGAGCTGCACGCGGCGGTAGCCGAGCTCTCCGGCGACGGCCTCGAGCCGGGTGAGGATGGCCCGGCTCACGCCCTGACGTCGCGCCGTCGGGGCTGTGTACATGCGCTTGACCTCGGCCACGTCGGGCGAGCCCTCGTGAGGCTTGAGGGCGCCGCAGCCCGCCGGCACGCCATCGAGGTGCGCCACCAGGAACGCGCCGAGCGGACGCGTCACCAGCGCGGGGGTGACCTCGGCGTGGTAGTTCTCGTCGTCGTCGTCGGTGACGTCGCCGACGGCTGCGTAGCGCTCGTTGATCTCGGCGTTCAGTGCCGTCACCAGCGCGACGGCGACGTCGCTGTCGTAGGGCTCCTCGGTGACGCGGATCACCCGACGAAGAGGGGCAGCCGCGTCTTGTGGGTCGCCACCGCGGTGACCTCCAGCAGATCGCCCCGCAGGTGGTGCGGCGCGGCGCCGGTGATGCGCACCGTCGCATAGCTGCCGGCCTTGATGGGCGGGCCACTGAAGTGGACGAGCTTGTTCTGCCGGGTGCGCCCCGAGAGCACGGCAGGGTCCTTGCGAGACGGCCCCTCCACCAGCACCTCCTCGATGCGACCGACTCGGGCCTCGTGGCGGGCCAGTCCGGAGCGCTCGAGCACGATCTTCAGGCGGTCGAAGCGGTCGGCGACCACCTCGGGGGCGACGAACGCATCGACCCGATCCGCCGCCTCCGTGCCCGGGCGCGGGCTGAAGATGAAGGTGTAGGCGCTGTCGTAGCCGGCCTCGGCCACCACCTCGAGGGTGCGCTCGAAGTCGTCGTCGGTCTCCCCGGGGAACCCCACGATGATGTCGGTGGTGACGGCCAGGTCGTCGATGGCGGCCCGGGCGGCCGCCAGTCGCTCCAGGTACCGCTCGGCGGTGTAGCCGCGGTGCATGGCGGCCAGCACCCGGTCGCTGCCCGACTGCAGCGGGAGGTGGAGGTGCTCGCACATCTCCGGGGTCTCGGCCATGGCCGCGATGGTCTCGGGGCGGAGGTCCTTGGGGTGCGGGCTGGTGAAGCGCACGCGGCGGATGCCCTCCGTGGCGCCCACGGCGCGCAGCAGCTGGTCGAACAGCGGGCGCACCTTGGCGGATCCGCCCGCCTGACGCTCGGCCAGGGCCAGGTCGCGCCCATAGCTGTTCACGTTCTGACCGAGCAACGTCACCTCGGTGACGCCCTCCGCCGCGGCCAGGGCCACCTCGCGGACGATGTCGTCCACCGGGCGGCTGATCTCCTTGCCCCGCACGGCGGGGACGATGCAGAAGGCGCAGGCGTTGTCGCACCCGATCTGGATCGTGACCCAGCCGGCCCAGGGCACCTTGCGGCGAACGGGCAGCGCCGAGGGGAAGGCATCGTGGTCGTCGGCGACGGTCTCCTCCAGGATCTCCACGATCGACCGGCCCTCGTCCCGCGCCTCGTGCAGCAGGGCGGCGGCGCGGTGCACGTTGTGGGTGCCGAAGACCACGTCCACGTGACCGGCCCGGGCGACCACCTCGTCGCGGTCCTTCTGGGCCAGGCAGCCGCCCACCATGATCTGCATGTCAGGGCGTCGGTCCTTGACGGACTTCAGATGACCGAGGGTGCCGTAGAGCTTGTTGTCCGCGTTCTCCCGGATGCAGCAGGTGTTGAGGACCACGACATCGGCGTCGTCCACCGCGTCGGCGGCCACGAGCCCATCGGCCTCCAAGAGACCCACGATGCGCTCCGAGTCGTGCTCGTTCATCTGGCACCCGAAGGTGCGCACGAAGAAGCGGCGGGGCTCGGTCACGGCTGACAGGCTACGGCGCTGTGGCTCCGTGGCCCCAGCCGGCGACTAGTTGAGGCGGTGCCCGTTGGCCGGGGGCAGCGCCGACGCGCCCTCGAGGACCGCCAGCCCCTCGATGGCGCCGTCGACCAGCGCGACCTCGGGGACGACGCTGTCATGGTCGAAGGCCCGCCGGTTGCGGTCCTCGATCACCAGCCGGATCGCCGTGCGCCGCTCACCGTCGATCTCGATGTCGGCGAAGCTGGGGATGCACACCAGGTCGATCCCCCCCGAGGCGACGTAGCCCCGCGCGATGGCCATGGCCTTGATGGCCTGGTTGAGTGCCCCAGCTCCCACGACCTGGACCTCGACGGCCCCGCTCTGTCGCAGGACACCCGCCATGGCCCCAGCCACAGAGTTGGGGTTCGACTTCGTCGAGACCTTCAGCTGCTCCATCACGGAACTGTTCGACGGATCCGCCAGCGATACCTTCCTGCCGAATCCGCCGACTTCGCCCGATATGGGCACCCGATCCGACCGGATCAGTCGCTCAGCGTGATGGGCTGGTCGTCCGGGTCGAGCTCCTCGACATCGGCCTCGGCCGGCGCCTCTGCGCCGACCCCCACCTTGGTGCGGATCCGCTCGGAGATCTCGATCATGATCTCGGGGTTGTCGGTGAGGAACTGCTTGGCGTTCTCACGCCCTTGGCCGAGCTGCTCACCCTCGTAGGTGTACCAAGCGCCCGACTTCTTCACGATGTCGTTGTCGACACCGATGTCGAGCACGCCACCCTCGCGGCTGATGCCCTTGCCGTACATGATGTCGAACTCGGCCTGCCGGAAGGGTGGGGCCACCTTGTTCTTCACGACCTTCACCCGGGTGCGGTTGCCCACCACCTCGACACCGTCCTTGATGGACTCGATACGACGGATGTCGAGCCGGACCGAGCTGTAGAACTTCAGGGCCCGACCGCCCGGCGTGGTCTCGGGCGAGCCGAACATCACGCCGATCTTCTCCCGCAGCTGGTTGATGAAGATGCAGATGGTGTCGGTCTTGTTGAGGTTGGCGGTGAGCTTGCGCAGGGCCTGTGACATGAGGCGGGCCTGCAGGCCGACGTGGCTGTCGCCCATGTCGCCCTCGATCTCGGCCCGGGGGGTGAGGGCGGCCACGGAGTCGATCACGACGACGTCGATGGCGCCGGAGCGCACGAGCATGTCGGTGATCTCGAGGGCCTGCTCCCCCGTGTCGGGCTGGGAGATGAGCAGCTCATCGACGTCCACCCCGATGGCCCGGGCGTAGATCGGGTCCATGGCGTGCTCGGCGTCGACGTAGGCGCAGATGCCGCCCAGCCGCTGGGCCTCGGCCACCACGTGCATGGCGAGCGTCGACTTGCCGGAGGACTCCGGGCCGTAGATCTCGGTGACGCGGCCTCGGGGAAGGCCACCGATGCCGAGGGCGAGGTCGAGGGCCAAGGCGCC
>JBKJIL010000051.1:0-9085 GCA_046598435.1 Acidimicrobiales bacterium | reverse complement strand
CGGGAGGACACCTCCCAGACCGATGTGATCGCGCCCGATGGTGCCGCCGTGGCCCCCACCACGAACGGCGGCCAGTTCAACGCCGAGGCGTTCGTCGCGAAGCCCGCGGGCGGCGCGTACGTGGTGCGGGTCGTCCCGCAGGCCGTCGAGCGGGCCGCCTTCCGGATGCGGGCCAAGCTGGAGCCCACGCCGCCCCGTCCGCCGGCCGGCCACGTCGCCCTGCTGCCGAACCTGCGGGTGGTGCCTCCCTACGAGCTCGGCTTCGCGGCGCCGGTGACGCCGAACGGCTCGTACCCGCCCGACGCCGCCAACCCGCCTGCGTCAGCCGCCGGCAAGACGCTGTACTCGTGCACGCAGGACGAGACGGCGCCGGTGGAGGCCGGCGGGGCGGGAGCCGTCGACTGCCTGCGCCTCACCAGCGGCCCGATGAACATCGGTCCCGGGCCCTTCGACATGCGCTTCACCTTCGTCGCCGACCTCGCCGACGGCACCGCCGACCCCGCCTACCTGCGGGGGCCGATCGTGCAGGCCGTCCACTACAGCGATGGCTCCGAGGAGCTCCGCGAGGCCGGCACCTACATCTGGCACACCACGCACGCTCACTTCCACGACGAGAACATCCTCACCTACGAGGGGTTCCGGGTGACCGACCGGGCGCGCGGCGGGCTGAAGCGCTTCGGCGCCGGAACCAAGTCGGGCTTCTGCCCGGCTGACCAGCTCTTCGGCCGGTGGTTCGAGTTCACCCAGGCTGTGCGCGGCGACTTCGGGGAGGGCGACACCCCCACGGGGAGCTGCTTCGACCCCGACCATGGCCTGCTCGGCCTCACCAGTGGCTGGGGCGACGTCTACCGCTGGCAGCGCCCCGGCCAGTACGTCGAGTTCGCCGGCCAAGGCGACGGGCTGTACGTGATCCGCTCCACCGTCGACGCGGCCAACGTCATCCTCGAGACCAACGAGCGCGACAACGCCTCGTATGCGCTCATCAAGGTGGTCGACCGCACCGTCCAGATCCTCGAGCGGGGCCAGGGCACCGACCCCTGGGATCCCAAGAAGCTGGTCTTCGTGGGCGACGGCCCCGCCTCGGTGCGGTAGCCATCAGGGCCGAATCAGCGCTTGCGGCAGACGAGCGACCTCGTCGTGGCCGAGGGCGTATGTTGACCCGAGAACCTTGGTGAAAAGGGGGGATGTGCATGTGGCAGACGGCCGCAGCGGCCAACCTCATCGTGGCGGTCGCCTACGTGTTGATCTCCGGCGCCATCATCGTGCCGCTCATGCGCAGCCGCCAGCTCGGCTCGAACCTGTTGGGCACCGCCACCGCGGCCATCTTCATGACCTGCGCGGTCCACCACGGGGCCCACGCCGTGCACATGTTCCTTCCGTCCGTCGGCGTCGAGGATCACGTGGGCCTCGCGGCGCGAGCGGCCTTCGGAGAGTGGCACGTCGTCTCTTGGGACGTGTTCACGGCCGGAGTCGGCGTCTACTACTGGACCCTTCGCCGGACCTACGGGGCGCTGATGCGGGGCGCGTCCCTCTTCGAGGATCTGAAGGAGAAGCAGCGCCAAGCGCTCGAGATCAACGACAACATCGTGCAGGGACTCGTCGTCGCGGAGACCGCATTGGCCTTCGACCAGCACCAGCTGTCACGGGAAGCGTTGGCATCGACGCTGGTGTCAGCCCGACAGATCATCAGTGACCTGCTCGGTGAGGCAAACAGCGAGACCCGGCTGGGTCCTGGTGACCTGCGCCGCACGACGGCTGCGATCACCAGAGATCGGTCGCTATGAGCGATGGAGCGGTTGCGGTTCAGGTCGGGCCGGACCGCTCGGAGCCGGCCCGACGCGTCTTGATCGTCGACGACACGCCCGACATCCGATTCCTGGTCCGCCTGGTCCTGGACCAGGACGGGCGCTTCGAGGTCGTGGGCGAGGCGGGCGATGGCGCCGAGGCCATCGAAGCGGCGGGCCGGCTTCAGCCCGATGTCGTCCTCCTCGACCTCGCGATGCCCGTGATGGACGGCTTGGAGGCGCTTCCAGGGATCTGCGTGCAGTCCCCGTCGTCGAAGGTGGTCGTGCTCTCTGGCTTCAACGCCAGCGAGATGAAGGCCGAGGCCATGAGCCTCGGAGCCGCGTCGTACCTGGAGAAGGGAGGCATTGGCGAACGTCTCGTCCCTCACATCCTTCAGCACTTCCCCGACCGTCACGACGCGTCCCCGACCGCCCCGGGGCGGGCTCCCCCTCCCCCTGCCGCAGAGGCTCCCGCAGCCACGCCGACGGCACCCCCGGTCGACGACCTCGCCGGGGAGTGGGTCTCTGCCCTCGCCCACGAGCTCAACGGCCCGGTGACGATCCTTCGGGGCTTCGCGACCATGCTCGAACAGGCAACGGACTCGATGTCACTCGACGCAATCAGGAAGTCGGCCGCGTCGATCGGTCGCGCTGCTGAGCACCTGGGCTCGCTGATCTCCGCCTTCTCCGACCTGCGCAAGGTCGAGGTCGAGTCGCTGGACCTCTTCCTCGAGCCGACCGACCTCTCTCAGCTCGCCAGTGAGACGATCACCGACATGGCGGGGGTGACGACCACTCACCCCGTGTTCGTCGACGCCGTCGAGGGGGCGGTCGCTTCGGTCGACCCGCCGCGCGTGCGCCAGGTGCTGTTGAACCTCTTGTCCAACGCGGTCAAGTTCTCGCCCGCCGGCGCGCGCATCGATGTCAGGGTGACGACCGACGCCTCCAACGTCGAGATCTCCGTGCGCGATCGCGGGCCGGGGATCCCCGCCAGCAAGCATCCGGCGCTGTTCCAGAAGTTCTCCCGCCTCGACCCCGGCGTCCCCGGAACCGGCATCGGGCTCTTTCTGTCGCAAGGCATCGCGCGCGCCCACGGCGGCGACCTCGTCCTCGCCCAGTCAGATGTCACCGGGTGCGAGTTCGTCCTTCGACTGCCGCTCGTCGGCACTGTCGAGGGAGCTGGCCAGTAGTCGAGGTTCCTCGCTGGGCTCGCCCCGGGGTCACATAGCCCGCAATCACGGGAAGGAGCTGTCCGAATCGGCCTTGATGCCGAACGTCAGTTCGATATGCTGAGGGCTTCCCCTTCGGGACCGAGGTGATGGTCCCCGCAACCGTGAGCGACCGCGCTGCCCAGCTGTTGGCGGCGCCCCGACCCCGGAGGAGGACCGTCATGGCAGCTGATCTGGCCGACGTGCTCGACCGGTGTGTCGGGCTGCTCGCAGAGCTGCGCGACATCGATGCGGGGCACCCCGATGGCCCGTGCTTGACAAGAGTTTGACAGTGTATAAAGTCTACGAACGATGTCTCGACCTGATGCTGGTGTGAGCTGGCGGGATGCCCGACGCCAATCGGCCAAGGACGCGATCGTGCAGGCGGCCTGGGCTCTGGTGGGCGATGAGGGTCTGGCTGGGTTGTCGTTGCGCGAGCTGGCGAAGCGCGCGGGGATCACGACACCGACGGTGTACGCCTACTTCGACTCCAAGGTCAGCATCTTCGACGCCATGTTCAGACAGGCGGCCGAACAGTTTGAGCTGCACATGACGGCCTCACATGACTCTGACGATCCCCGCGAGATCCTCGCCGCTGGCGTCCACCGTTTCGTCGACTTCTGTGCCGCCGACGCGGCCCGCTACCAACTGCTCTTCCAGCGCGTCATCCCCGGCTTTGAGCCATCAGGAGAGTCATACGCACCAGCAGTTCGGGCGTTGGAGTCGACGCGTCAACGTCTGGCACTGAACGGCGTCACCGCCCCGGAGCATCTCGACATGTGGACGGCGCTGACGACCGGCCTGGTCGATCAGCAGATCTCCAACGATCCGGGTGGGCAGCGATGGATCCGCCTGATCGATGATTTCATCGCGATGTTCCTGAACTACTGCGACGTCCAGCAACGCGAGTCATCGCGCCATCTCTCTACCCGGACATCGGACCCGAGGGGTTCGCATTCAACCAATTCCTGATCGACGACGACGAGCCGTTCCAAGCCGAACCCCGAGGCGTGGGCTCTGATGCATGGCGGTACGGCGACCGCATCGCCGCCACGAGTTCTTGACCTTCCCGTCCCACACAACGAAAGGCACTCCCATGTCAACGGTTGCCCGTCCTCGTACCCACCACGTCGCGCTCACCGTCACCGACGTCGACGCCAGCGTCCCCTGGTACCAAGACGTCTTCGGCGTGCAGTTCGTCACCGACGTACCCCACCAGGGTGGCGTCGGCAAGCTCCTCACCGACGACACAAGAGAGCTCATGATCGTGCTACATCAACACGACACCAACGACGGCTGCCTCTTCGCCGAGACCGCCACCGGCCTGGACCATGTCGGGTTCCTCGTCCCGAACCGTACCGATCTCGAAGGATGGCAGGACCATCTCGAGGCCAACGGCGTAGCCCGGCTCGCCACTGCGGACAAGCCACTGTCCCAATCACCGATCGCCGACGAGGCATACGGCTCAGTGCTCGTCTTCCGCGACCCCGACAACATCCAGCTCGAACTGTTCTGCCCGCCCGCGAGCTGATCATCGGCTCTGTGGACCGCGAAACGACGACAGGGCTGTCCCACAACGCTGGTCCGAGGTCGCGCGGCTACGCGCCGATTGGGACTGGGCGCCGGGTCGGTACGCGGGAGTTCGGGGAGACCGACATGCGCCCTTCAACGGCACGTCGGGGACAGCCAGTTCGGGCAGTTCCGCGGACGTACAATCGAGCGTCATCGGCTCGAAATGGGGAGGCGTTCACGATGGATCCCGCAGAACTCCACCAACGTGTGGAGCAGGCCTTCAACACCGGAGATCTCGACGCGCTCACCGCTCTGTACGAATCCGATGCTCGGATGGTGCACGAGGACGGGTCGGTGGCTGCCGGAGTCGATGAGATCCGAGCAGTGTGGTCCGAGTTCGTCGCTCTCGGCGGGCAGATATCGATGTCGACGCGGTACGCCGTGGAGGCGGGCGATGTCGCCCTTCTGAGCAACGCGTGGACGTTCACGATGGATGATGCACAGGTCGCGTCATCCGTGACGTCTGAGGTTGCCCGCAAACAGTCCGACGGCTCTTGGCGGTACGTCATCGATAATCCGTATGGCGTTCCGCCCTCCACCACTGCATAGCGTCGCCCGGTTTCGCCAACGGCGACCGACATCGCCTGCCCCGAACCGCCGGTTCCGGGCACCAGTAGAAGCGCCGATCGCGCGGACCTTCGGACGAATCTCTAGCGTGGTTATGGGCCGCTGGTCTCCGGCGCCCCGGAGCGGCACCTCGGGGACAGTCCTGGGTTGACAGCCTCACCGGTGCCGGGCGATGACGAACGCTTGCGAACTCGTCTCGTGGCTGCGCGACGGGGTTCGCAGCGTGGAAGCGTGGAGGTCGAAGCCAGCGGCATCCAGCCGATGGGCGATGTCGTCGACGTCATGTCGGTAGCTCGTGAGTGATATCCCGCTCCCGTGCGCGTTCGTCCTCGTCAAGGCATCACCTGTTCCGGCCTGGAACGCGAGAAGTACCAGACCCTCGGGCGCGACCACGCGGGCGATCTCCGTGAGAACGCCGTCGAGGAAGTCCGGTGGCGTGTAGATGATCGAGTACCAGCAAACGGCTCCTGCGAGCGCATCGTCCACGAACGGGAGATCGTCGAGACGACCCTCCTCGAACCGCACATGCGGGTGCGCGACTCGAGCGACGGCAAGCAGTTTCGACGAAACGTCGATCCCGACGACGTCGAGGCCTTCTCGTGCCAGGAATGCGGCGACCCGTCCGGGGCCACATCCAAGATCTCCGACCTGGCCTCCTCCGCACGAGCGGACGAGTTCGACGAATGCAGCGAGCATCGACCGGTCGACGGCGTCCTCGGTCGCTTCGCCGAGCTCGGTGCCGACGAACTCCACGTAGTCAGAAGCGGACGCGTCGTACACGTTCCGAGGAGCGTCCACATGGCTGTCTTCCCGCACCACCTGACCCTACGACGGAGCAACGGCAGGACTACCGCGCGAATGATCACCTGCCACCGGGTCGCGGACGCTCGCGACGCGCCAATAGGCCGCTCTCCTGGCACTGCCTCGGCCGGGACTATGTGGCGCCGATATCCAGCGCCCTCGACCGCACCTCGACCGCACTTCTCAGCCCGGTTGGTCGGAGCCCCTGCGCTCACTCCGGTGCGTGGCATTCCTCGAGCCAGGCGACGACATGTGAGCGGTGCATGAACCGGGCCCAGGTCAACGGCGTCGCGTCGAAGTCGGGGTCCCGCGTTGCGAGGTCGGCGCCGCGATCGACGAGCTTGCGGAGAAGGTCGAGCTCTCCGGCGCCGGCGGCAGCGTGCGCCGGTGTTCGTCCGGTGGTGGCAGGACGGGCGCCACGGTCGATCATCTCCTCGACGAGCGCCCACCGCCCGAAGCTGGCTGCGGTGCTGAGCAGAGCTGAGGTGGTCTCGGGGCCGACGGACTCGAGGTCGGCGAGGAGTGCGTGGTCGCCTCGGATCGCTCGCTCGGTGAGCGCATCGGTGCTGATCGGCCGCTGCCACCTGTACAGGTCACGCAGCAGCGAGATCTCCGCGCCGTGGTGGATGAACTCGTCGAGCATGTGCAGGACATAGCCAGCCCGCGTGCCGTCGCTGTTCTCGCCGCCGACAGGACCGATGACGGCGCCGAGTCGTTCGTCGTCGGCGAGGGCGAGATGCGCGTCCCACCGTGCATGAGCTCGGTCGAGCTGGTCGAGGGCGTCGGCTGCGGTGGCCGGGGGTGTGGAGTCAGGGGCATCCTGGCCGACGGGCTCGCCTTGCGGCGGTACGTCCAGATATCTCGGGGCACGGTCCTCGCCGTACATGTCGATCAGGTGCCAGAGCCGCCAAGCCAACGTGGTGAACGGGTCGGGGTACACGATCGGCGCCCACTCATCGAAGGGCGTGCCGTCGGGCCGTTCTCGTATCGACCAACACCCGGGCGCGGGCTCCCAGAGGTACTCGTCGTCGGTCAGACCACCGAGTCGCCGCCACGTGCGCTCCCACACCGCGTCGGAGAGTCGTTGCAGTTCCTCGCTCGTGGCCACCATCACAGCGACAGTACGAGGCCGTCGCGGCCAACGCAGGCGTCAATATTGCAGGGGCTCACGTCGGTGCCGCCGATCGATCTCGCTCGAGCCGTGACGAGAGCGCGTGGACGAGGATGTCGGCCCCGAGCCAGGATCCGGCGGCGGCGATGTGCAGCGTCAGCAGGAGAGTTCGTGTACCCATGGCGCTCACGACGTGGCGAACTCATGTGACGCCTGCAGCAGCGCCCACACGGCCGCTGCCTCGTCGGCATCGCGGGGCGCGTAGACCAACACGACGGAACCTGGGAGCTCCTCGGTCCTCGCGATCAAGTGGAGCTCGGCCCATCCACGGTCGATGGCGACGTCGGCTACCGGGTCGGGCAGCGCCAGGTGGAGGCTCCAGTCCGGATCCGGATGGAAGTGAGCGAACTCGCGCCCGCGGATGAAGGCAGCATCGGGGCCAACCGAGCAGCGGTCCGCGACGACCAGCGCCCTCGCACCCGGCACGGAGATGATGCTTTCGCGCTCGACGACGCCCTCGAGGGACAACGCCCGCCGAGCCAGTTCGTCGTGCACGGTCGGGTCGTCGGGCTGCTGGTCGAGCTGGCTGTGCGGGAAGGTCGACGTGGTCGTCGGACGTTCGCCCCGTCGCTGCGGAAGCTCGGTGATCACATCCACATGAGCTCCAGGGCGATGTTGTCGGGGTCGCGGAAGCACAGCGTCGCTGCCGGGAACGGCTCGGTGATGTCGTTGATCTCACTGTGTTCGACGCCGAGTGCATCGAGGTGCTCGACCCACCGGTCCAGGTCGGCCCGGGCGGTCACGCCGATGGCGAGGTGGTCGAGCCCGGTCCGGTGTTCCTCGAAACGTTCGCCCTGGTGGGCATCGTGCTTGTCGAGCCCCAGGAACAACGGCGTGCCGGGAATGTTCATGGCTGCGATCGCCGCAGAAGCCGGCGTCGCTGTGCAGACGCTGCACCTCCGCCACGGGTCCAAGGCCGCCGTGCTGTCCGCCGCGCTCGACGTGGCGATCGCCGGAGACGCCGACCCCGTCGGGCTCGTGGACCGCCCCAACGACTTCTACGTGCGGGCGATGGAGGAACCCGATGCCGGACGAGCGATCGCCATCTGGGCGCACGGCGCTCGCAGCATCTGCGACCGGTCGCACCGCCTCTACGAGGTGATCCGATCGGCGTCGGCCGACGCCGAGGTCGACGAGGTGCTCGAGAAGAACCGGAACGGCCGCGCTACCGGACACCGTGTGCTCGCCGACGCACTCACGGCCAAGCAGGGCTATGACCCAGCGGTCCCCGCACAGCGGGCAGCGGACCTGTTGTACGCGCTGGGCACCGAGGACGCCTACCTGCTCTTCGTCGTCGACCGCGGGTGGGATGTCGGCGAGTGGGAACGTTGGGTGGTCGAAACTGTGAGCGCGCAACTACTCCTGCCCGGCTGAACCCCGACGGGCACCGGCACAGCGGACTCGCCACCGGAGCGTGGGGTCGCCACTTGGCGCCGAATCGGGCCTGCCCCTTAACGCCGGCTACGCAACGGTGTCGTGACGGCCGAGGTGTCCCCGAAGACCGTCGTCGAACGTCCCCGATGCGCGCCGATCTCCTGCGCTCCTACGCCCTCCAGATCGGGCGATCAGCGAGGGCAATATCTGGTGCCCCTGAGACCAAGGCCCTCCGGTGCGACCCTGGTAACCGTGCGACCCTGGTGACATCGTGGCGTTGTGGTGATCGGCGGACACTTGGGTCATGAACACCAGTCGCCGATCGAGATGTCTGCCGACCTCATGGACCACCTCACGAAGGACGGCCTCGGCCAGCTACGGCAACCGGGGGCGCGCCAACAGGCCGTTCAGCCTTTGTGGGCGATGGCGGCGCTGGTGGGACCGGCGAGGTGGCGTATCTCCGTGCGCGCGAAGCCCGCTCTGCGGGCCCAGCGGTCAAACTGGGCGCCGGTGTAGTCGAAGCCGGCGGGCAGCTCGATGAGCATGTTCAGCGACATCAGGAGTCCGAAGGCGTTGGTGCGGCGGTCGTCGTCGATGACGTTCTCGAT
>JBKJIL010000335.1:0-9118 GCA_046598435.1 Acidimicrobiales bacterium | reverse complement strand
GCCATGTTCGTGCCGGTGTCGCCGTCGGGGACGGGGTAGACGTTGAGGCGGTTGATCCCCTCCTTGTGGGCAGCCAGCGCATCGCGGTAGCCACGTACGGCGGCTCGCAGCTCGTCGGCGCCGAGGCGCGTGAGGGAGGTCATCGGCCGTGGATCTTAGGGTGCGGGCGCGACCCCCTCGGGTTGGCGGCGATCACGGCCCACCGGTAGCCTCTCCGGGTCCTGCGAATCGGTCGATCGACCGATCCTGATGTGTGAGGTCTCTGAACGATGGCAGCTGTGTGCGAGGTGTGCGGAAAGCACCCGTCCTTCGGGATGAACGTCAGCCACTCGCACCGGCGCACCAAGCGTCGGTGGAACCCGAACATCCAGAAGATCCGCGCCATCGTGAACGGCTCGCCGAAGCGCCTCCACGTCTGCACCGGCTGCATCAAGGCCGGCAAGGTCGTCAAGCGCGTCAGCTGACGCACCGGGTGGTGCCACCACCACCCCGCAGTCACATGGCAGCGACATCGCCCGCTCGGGCGGTTCGTGGTCCTCTGAGCAGTGCCGGCACCGGACGACCGTCGTCCGAGCGAACGCCGCGCTGACTGGGAGGATCGGTCTACATGCGCACCCTGCAACGGGCGGGAGCGGGGCTCCTCGCCCTGACCTTGGCCACAGGCATCGCCGCCTGCGGCTCGGATGACGACAAGGAGGCGACCGGAGACGCTGCGGGCACCACGACGGTGGCCGAGGGCGACAACGCCGCGTTCTGCGATGCGGTGCTGGAGTTCAACGAGGCCGTGTTCCAGGTCGACATCAGCGAGGACACCACCAAGGACGAGATCGTCGCCCAGGGCGAGGAGATCGCCCCCCTGTTCGCCACGGTCGCCGAGGAGGCCCCCGACGAGCTGGCCGCCGCCGCGGCCGAGCTCAACACGACCGTCCAGGCCCTGACCGAGGGGGACGCTGAGGCGTTCAACGCCGATGCCACCTTCGAGCAGTACCTGGCCCTGGTCGACGGTGCCATCGACGCGTGCACCTTCGAGACCATCGACGTCACCGGCGTGGACTACGCCTACGAAGGCATGCCCGCCACGGTCGACGCCGGCACGGTCGCCTTCAAGTTCACCAACGCCAGCGAGGCCGAGGACCACATGATGGGCATCGTCCGCAAGAAGGACGGGGTGACGCTCACCTTCAAGGAGCTCCTCGACCTACCCGAGGACGAGGGCGAAGACATGACCGAGTTCCTCGGCGAGGCCTACGGAGGCCCGGGCGAGGAGTCCAGTGCGCTGGCCACCCTCACCCCCGGCTCGTACGCGCTGATCTGCTTCATCTCCGTGGGCGGAGAGGACGAGGGTCCCCCGCACTTCTCCCAGGGGATGCTCCAGGAGTTCACCGTCTCCTAGCCCGAGGCGGGGACAGACAGAGGCCACCGCCGGCATGGAGCGGTGGCCTCTGTCGCGCGTGCGTCGAGAGGATGGCGGCCGTCTGGCCGCTGGCTGAACTGCTCCATTACGGTGAACGGACTACCACCGCTAGTCCTCACGAGGAGCCGGTTGCCGATGCAGGGTGTGATCAAGTCGTATGACCCAGGGTCGGGTGACGGCGTGGTGCTCTGCGACACCGACTTTCGTGAGTACGACCTGGCGCCCGACGCCCTCGCTGGCTCGGTGTTCCGAATGCTTCGTCAGGGCCAGCGGGTGATCTTCGACGTCGACGCCTCGACGCGGGCGACCCGCCTGCGCCTCGGCTCCGAGGTCGACATGGGGACACCAGGGTTCGGCGACGTGCCGGCGGTCCCCACGCAGACGCAGACCAGCTGATCCACCGACCCCCGCGGAGACGACATGCCTGCCACCACCAGCAACCAGAAGCTCAGCGAGTGGGTCGAGCACTGGGCGGGCGTCTTCCAGCCTGACGCCATCGAGTGGTGCGACGGGTCGCGAGAGGAGTGGGATCGCCTCACCGCCTCGATGGTGGCGAGCGGCACGATGACCAAGCTCGACGAGGCCAAGCGTCCCAACAGCTTCCTCGCCCTGTCCGACCCCGGTGACGTGGCCCGCGTCGAGGACCGCACGTTCATCTGCTCCGAGCGGGAGATCGACGCCGGTCCCACCAACAACTGGCGCGCTCCCGAGGACATGAAGGCCGAGCTCACCGAGCTCTACCGCGGCGCCATGCGCGGCCGCACCATGTACGTGGTGCCGTTCTCGATGGGGCCCCTCGGCTCCCCCATCGCCCACATCGGCGTGCAGCTGTCCGACTCGCCGTACGTGGTCACCAACATGCGGATCATGACCCGCATGGGCCAGGCCGTCCTCGACGTGCTCGGCGACGACGACTTCGTGCCCTGCCTGCACTCGGTGGGCTACCCGCTCACCCTGGCCGACGGCACCACCCGGGCCGACGTGCCGTGGCCCTGCGACGCGGACAACAAGTACATCAGCCACTTCCCCGAGACCCGGGAGATCTGGAGCTACGGCTCGGGCTACGGCGGCAACGCCCTCTTGGGCAAGAAGTGCTTCGCCCTGCGGATCGCCTCCACGATGGCCCGCGACGGCGGGTGGCTGGCCGAGCACATGCTCATCCTGAGCGTCACCTCTCCGCAGGGCGAGAAGACCTACGTGGCCGCCGCCTTCCCGTCGGCCTGCGGCAAGACGAACATGGCCATGATGGTGCCCACGCTGCCGGGCTGGAAGGTCGAGACCGTCGGCGACGACATCGCGTGGATGAAGTTCGGTGACGACGGTCGCCTCTACGCCATCAACCCCGAAGCCGGCTTCTTCGGCGTCGCCCCCGGCACCGGCGACGACACCAACCCCAACGCCATCGCCTCGCTGCACGCCAACTCGATCTTCACCAACGTGGCCCTCACCGACGATGGTGACGTGTGGTGGGAGGGCATGTGCCCGCCGCCCGAGCACGCCATCGACTGGAAGGGCAACGACTGGACGCCTGGCTCCGACACCCCGGCCGCCCATCCCAACGCCCGCTTCACGGCCCCCGCGTCGCAGTGCCCGTCGATCGCTCCTGAGTGGGAGGACCCGAAGGGCGTGCCGATCTCGGCCATCTTGTTCGGCGGCCGTCGGGGCACGAACGTCCCGCTGGTCACGGAGTCCTTCGACTGGCGCCATGGCGTGTTCCTCGGCTCCATCATGAGCTCGGAGAAGACCGCGGCGGCGGCCGGCACCATCGGTGAGCTCCGCTTCGACCCCTTCGCCATGCTCCCCTTCACCGGGTACAACGTCGGCGACTACTTCGCCCACTGGTTGGAGATCGGTGAGCGCGAAGGCGCCCAGCTGCCCAAGCTCTTCTGGGTGAACTGGTTCCGCAAGGGCGATGACGGCAAGTTCCTCTGGCCGGGCTACGGCGAGAACAGCCGCGTGCTCAAGTGGGTCGTGGAGCGGGTGGCCGGTGGCGGCGAGACCATCGACACCGCGATCGGCCGCCTGCCGGCCCTAGGGGCCATCGACACCGCTGGCCTCTCGATCAACGACGCCACCATGGCCGAGCTGCTGGCCGTGGATGCCGAGTCCTGGCGCGCCGAGCTGCCCCAGATCGAGGCGCACTACGCCAGCATCGGCGCCACCCTGCCCGAACCGCTCACCGCCGAGCTTCAGGCCCTCGAGAAGCGCCTGACCCAGTAGACCGCACCGCTCCTGCGGGTGGCTCAGCCCCAGGCGAACACCGGCTGCTCGAGGTGGGCCACCGGATCGGGTCGGCCCTCCAGGCCGAGCCAGCGCATCTGCAGCAGCACCGCGCCCGTCGGGGCGTGGATGAGGTCGTTGCCCAGGGGTACCTGCACGACCGGACGATCGCTCTCGGCGATCGTGACGAAGCGCGGCGAGTCGGCGCGGGTGAGCTCGTGCAGTCCCACGCGGTACACCGCCATCACCTCGTCGGGTGCGGGGCGCAGCTCGAGCGGGCCGCCACCCCAGATCACCACGGGCGTGATGACGTAGCCCGAGCGGGTGGCGTAGTCATCGAGCAGACCGAGCACGGCGTCCTCGTTCAAGCGCACCCCGAGCTCCTCGTCGAGCTCCCGCAGCGCGGCGTCGACCACGGACTCACCGTCGTCCACTCGACCCCCGGGCAGCGCCCACTGGGAGGCGTGGGAGCTGAGCCCGGCCGACCGCCGGCACAGGAGGAACGCGGCACCACCCGAGACGTCGACCATCCGACCGTCGAGGCCGCCGGCGCCGCCCGGGATGACGTCCATCGCCTCGCTGGTCGGCTGGTGGGGGTCGACCCGATCCTCGCCTGCCGCCGAGTCGACGAGCACGACCGCCACGGCCGCGTGGCGGTGTTCCCCCAGCTCGAGGGGCCGACGCCGATGGGCGGCCAGGTTGGTTGCCACCTGGTCTCGAAGGGCGTCGTCGTAGGCGATCACCCCGTCACCCGAGGCACGGGCCGCAGCAACGCCCTGAGTCGCATTGGGGAAGCGTAGCCAGCGGCCTCCTGCCGCTGACGCTGGCCTCAGCGCTGGTAGATCTCCCGGACGATCGACTCGATGTCGGGCTCCTCGACGCTCAGGTCACGTACCTCGACCTGTGCGGTGACGCGGGTGAGGAGCTCGGAGGCGGTGACGGCGGCCCGATCGAACCGGAGCCACTGCCGAGGGCCGTCGACCTTCGTGACGACCGCCCCCTCCACCATCAGCGGCGGTCCGGGTTCGACGAGGTCGACGACGAGCGTGCGCTCGGTGCCGTAGCGCTCGGTGATGCTGGCCACGGTGCCGTCCTCGATCACGCGGCCGTGGTCGATGATGAGCAGGCGGCGGCACAGGCGCTCCACGTCGGCGAGGTCGTGGGTGGTGAGCAGCACCGTCGTGCCGGCGTCGCGGTTGAGCGAGACGAGGAACTCGCGGACCGCCTCCTTCGACACGACGTCCAGGCCGATGGTGGGCTCGTCGAGCAGCAGGATGGATGGGTCGTGCAGGAGGGCGGCCGTGAGCTCCCCGCGCATGCGCTGACCGAGCGAGAGCTGGCGCACCGGGACGTCGAGGAGGGGGCCCAGCTCGAGCCCGTCGGCGTAGCGGGCCAGGTTGGCGGCGTGGCGGTCGACGGGGACGCGGTAGACGTGACGAAGCAGCTCGAAGCTGTCGCGCAGGGGCAGGTCCCACCAGAGCTGAGAGCGCTGGCCGAAGACCACGCCGATGCGCCCCGCCAGCACCGTGCGCTGGCGGCTCGGCTCGAGGCCGTCGACGCGCACCCGGCCCTCCGATGGCACGAGGATCCCGGTGAGCATCTTGATGGTCGTCGACTTCCCGGCCCCGTTCGGCCCGATGTAGCCGACCATGGCGCCGCGCTCGATCTGGAGGTCGATGCCGGCCACGGCGGTCACCTGCTCGCGTCGGCGTCGGACGCGGCCGGCCCGGCGCAGCACGGTGAAGGTCTTCTCGAGGCCGGTGACGTCGATGATCGGATCGGCGGCCACCTCAGCTCCCGGTGCTCTGGTGATGCCGCACGGCGAGGCCCCACACGGCCCTGGCCACGAGGGCGGAGCTGAGGGCCACGACAGGAGCACCCCAGGCGACGACGCTCGGGAGCCCGAGCGGCTCGTGGCGGCCCAGCATCCGGGCGGCGGGCAGGTAGGCCACGAAGGCCAGCGGCACGAGGAAGGTGGCGATCCGGCGCAGCCACGATCCGAGGATGTCGATCGGGTAGCTGGTGGCCAGCGAGCCCCCGTAGGTGAAGGCATTGGCCACCTCCTGGCTCTCGACGGTCCAGAACGAGATCGACGACGTCACCACCCACACGGCGCCGAACACGACGGCGCCGCTCACGATGGCAACCGGCACCAGCACGACCACCTCGGCGCTCCAGTGGATGGGCGCCGCCGCCAGCGCCACGATCATCACCACCAGCGGCTGCAGCGTGCGCCCGATCCGGCGCAGCGCGAACTCGGATGCCGAGAGGTGGACCAGGGCCGGCAGAGGCCGCAGGAGGAACAGGTCGAACGTGCCTGCCTTGATGTGGCGGGATGCCTCCTCGACCTGGCTGATGAACAGGTCGGCCAGGCCGAAGGACACCCCGCTGAGGCCGAACAGGAGGGCCACCTCCATGCCAGACCACCCGGCCAGCGAGTCGACCCGGTGGAAGATGGCGGCCACCACGGCGAGGTCCATGCAAGCCACCACCGTCTGGCTGGCCAGGAACAGGAAGAACGACGTGCGGTACTGCCAGTCGGCGCGGATGCGGGCCGCCACGAGGTGTCGCCACACGCCGAGCGATGCCGCTGCCTCACCCACCCTGCACCACCACCCGGCGCAGCGCGAGCGACAGCACCCACCGGCCGGCGAGGAGCAAGGCGACCGCCCACGTCACCTGGGAGGCGACGACGACCAACAGGTCGGTCCCCACGTGCTTGCCCAGCCAGACCTCCACGGGCACCTGGAGCATGGCGGCGAACGGAAGGGCCCGGGCGATCGACTCGGCCCACGCGGGGAAGAACACGAGCGGGAGGAAGAAGCCGGAGAGGAACTGGGCGGCGAGCCAGCCCAGCTGGTTGGCGCCCCGCACGTCGAGCAGCCAGAAGGCGCTCAGCTGCAGGAGGTACCGCCACCCGAAGGCGATGGCCACGGCGAGGGCGACGCTGACGACGAAGGCGGCGGCATGGGCGGGCGTCGGCAGACGGAGGTGGAAGGCCAGAGCCCCCACCAAATACGGGGGGATCCCGCGGAAGACCACGTAGTAGGCCGCCTTGCCGTAGCTCACCCCGGCCCACCAGGCCTGGTGGTCGTAGGGGCGCTGCAGGTCGACGATCACGTCACCGGAGGTGATGCGATCGGCGATCTCCGTGTCACTGAACATGCCCAGGGCCATCAGCAGGGCCTGTGCGACGAAGGTGAAGGTGACGGCGTCGGTGACATCGAAGCCGCCGACGTCAGCACGCTCGTCGTACACGGCCACCAAGATGTACGCGAGGAGAAACCCGAAGACCGTGTTGGTGAAGACGCCGGCCAGCGTGGCGCTGCGGTACATCGCGATGCGACGGTAGGTGCTCCGGGCCACCTCGACGTAGAGCCGAATCGCGATCACCTCCCCGGAGCGCGCCGACGGCCCGCGCAGACGTGCAGGCGGCGGTGGACGCTACCCCGGGTGGGGAGCGCTCCGCCGGGCGTCAGGCGTCGCGGGTAGGGAGTGGCAAGAGGCCAGGGCGGCGGCAGAGATCGGCCAGCGTGGACAGCTCGTCGACGTAGACCTCGCGCTCCATCTGGCCATCCAGGTAGCGCTGCCGGAGGTCGAGGAACATGCCCTCGACCAGGAGGTCGACGAGCTGAGCGAAGAGCCGGCCTTCCAGCGCGGCATCGCCCTGCACGAGCTGCAGCGTGGCAAGGACGTCGTCCTGCTCGGCCTCGACCCGATGCACCAGGCGCTGATGTGCGTTCACGGAGCATTGCTTCCCCATCACCGCCCCGATCTCCTGCTGCGCGGCCATGGCTACGATGCGGTCGTCCAACAGACGAGGAGGCTCGATGGCCGTCAGTGCCTACATCCTGATCCAGACCGAGGTCGGCAAGGCCGCGCAGGTGGCCCAGGAGGTCGATGGGATCGACGGCGTCGTGTCCGCCGAAGACGTCACGGGCCCCTACGACGTGATCGCTCGGGCCGAGGCCGCCACCGTCGACGAGCTCGGCAAGATGGTGGTCAGCCGGGTACAGATGATCGACGGCATCACCCGCACGCTCACCTGCCCCGTCGTGCACCTCTAGGTCCACCAGGACATCGACCCCACCGAGTCCAGCGCGCGACGGCGCGGTCGCGCTCGGGGGTCGCTGCTCGAGCTGGTCGCCCAGCTCCGCGACTCAGGGGCGACGCAGGTCGGAGAGCTGGAAGCAGGCCAGGCCGAAGATGGTGACGCCCAGGGGGATGTGCCAGGCCGCCGCCGCGGTGGTCTCCCGGCCGACATAGCCGAGGCCCACCTGGGCGAAGGCCAGCGCCATGAGCGCCACCGCTACCGCGAAGGCCACGCCGTCGGACCGGCGCGCGACGGTGAGCACGACGCCGGCCACGGTGAGGGCGAAGGTGATGTTGCCGAGGATGCCGTGCAGGGTGATGCCAGTGCCCTCGAAGAGGTGCTGGCCGGCCAGGGCGGCCTGCACGAGGATCCCCACGGGCAAGACGGCGATCACGCCGCGGTGGACCCGAGCGAGGCCGGGACGGGGTGCGGTGGGGCTGCTGGTGTCGGACACGGGGGCTCCGGTGCTCAGGGGATCGGGATGGGAGAGATGGCGATCGCGCGCAGCGCGAGGCCCATGAGGAACAGACCCCCGAGGCCGTAGAGCAGGAAGCGATGCGGGGCGACCTGCTGGCGGTAGCTGTAGACGATGCCGACCGTGGCGATGGCCACGAAGCCATAGAAGGCGTGGAACTGGGCCACGTCACGGTGCGCGATGGCGACGAGCGCGACGCCCAGGCTGACCTCGATGAAGATGGTCACCTCGGCCGCCACGGTGCTGCGCCACAGCCAGGGCCCACGCAGCGACTCGCGGTAGTGGGCGCCGAGAGCCCACATGCCGACCAGCGCGTTGCTCCCCACGACCACCCATGCGAAGTCGGCGTGGAGCTGGCGCAGGGTCACAGTCGGGTCACAATCGGGGTCGTCAGGCAGAGCCCGGCGAGCCACCCGCGACGACGTAGCTCCACAGCTCAGAGCTCACGCCGACCGGCCGGGGGGCGTCCTGGGCACCCTCACCGTGAGCCTTCGCCTCGCTCTGGTGACCGGCACCGAAGGCGGGGCTGCTCACCCAGGCGTTGAAGGCGTCCTCGTCGCGCCACCGCGTGATCACGAGCCACGTCGTGCGATCGTCGGCGGGCTGGAGGAGCTCGAAGCCCTCGAAGCCGTCCTTGCCGTCGACCGCGCCGGCCCGCTTGGCGAAGCGCTGGGCCAGCTCGTCGCCGCTGTCGGCGGCCACGGTGATGGCATTGATCTTGATGATGGTCATGCGTTGCCTGTCGTCATGGTGGAGGCCATCGTGCCCGACCACGGGCGAGCCACGCCAGCAGGCCCCCGCTACTCGCCGCAGGACACCCCGGCCTCGAGGTTGCGCACCACGTTGGCATCGTCGGGGCCGGGGTGTCCTGCGGCGAGTAGCGGGGGCCTGCTGGCGTGGCTCGCCCGTGGTCGGG
>JBKJIL010000150.1:0-18858 GCA_046598435.1 Acidimicrobiales bacterium | reverse complement strand
GCTCGTTGACCATCCCGCCCGCCCCCTCTCGCTGACCCCCTACGAAGGAGCTTTCCCGTGACCACCGCTCGTCCCCTCTTCCTCGCCGCGCTCCTCGGTCTGCTCGGCACCGCCGCGTGCTCAGACGACGGTGGCACCGTGGTGGAGATCGCCGCGTCGGATGACGCCTGCGTGCCCGCCGACACTGAGCTCGACGCCGGGAGCACGACCTTCAGGGTCACGAACGAGGGCAAGCAGGTCACCGAGGTCTATGTCTACGCGGCCGGGGACCGGGTGGTCACCGAGCGCGAGAACATCGGCCCCGGCACCAGCGCTGACTTCAGCGTCGATCTGGCCGCTGGCACCTACGAGATCGCCTGCAAGCCCGGTCAGACCGGCGACGGGATCCGCCAGGAGATCATCGTGACGGGCGACGGGGGGGCGGCGATCGCCACCGAGGGCGACATCGAGGTCGTCTTCGAGTCCGTGGACTACACCTTCGAGGGCCTCGACACGTCAGGCGTCTCAGCCGGCGACTCCGTGGAGTTCGAGATGACCAACGCGGGCGATCTCGAGCACGAGTTCGAGGTGTTCGGCCCCGATGGCGAGGTGCTCGGGGAGATCGGCCCCACCGCGCCCGGTGAGGCGGGCACGGTCGTGCTCGAGCTCGACGAGGCTGGCACCTACCGCTACATCTGCGGCATCGACGACCACGAGCAGCAGGGGATGGCCGGCACCTTCGAGCTGAGCTGACCGCGCCCGGCGGTGGGGTCGCCCGGTTTGTCGGTTTGACGCTTCAGCGGCAAGGGTAGGAACAGGGTCAGCCAATCCCTGACAACGGCCGCCGTCGGCGCGCCTGGACCGGGCGCAACGGAGGTGGGTCGTCATGGCAGCAGGTTCCCCCCGTGGTCTCCGCCGTGCCGGAGCCTGCCTGATGGCACTCGGGCTCACTGCCGCTGTGGTCGGGGTTCGGCCAGCCGACGCCGCCACCGCCACCGTGGGTCTCGGCAAGGCAGGCAGCTTCGCCGTGCTGGCAGGGTCGACGGTCACCAACACCGGGCCATCGCTCATCCGGGGCGACCTCGGCGTGAGCCCGGGGTCAGCTGTCACCGGCTTCCCGCCCGGCGTGGTGAGCCCCGGGGGCACCATCCACGCCGCTGACTCTCAGGCGATCGACGCGCAGACCGATCTGACCACCGCCTACCTCGACGCCGCCGGGCGCACCCCCACCGCGCCACCGATCGTCGCTCCCCTGGGCGGGGGACAGGTGCTGGTGCGCGGCGTCTATCAGGGCACGACCCTCGACCTCGGGGGGACGCTCACGCTCGACGGCGAGGGAGACCCTGGCGCCGTCTTCATCTTCCAGTCGGCCAGCACGCTGATCACCGCCTCGGCCAGCGTCGTGGCCCTCACCAACGGCGCCCAGGCCTGCAACGTCTTCTGGCAGGTCGGGAGCTCGGCAACGCTCGGCACGACCTCGACCTTCGTGGGGACGATCCTCGCGTTGACCTCGGTGAGCGCGACCACCGGTGCCGTGGTGCAGGGGCGACTCCTGGCCCGCAACGGTGCCGTCACGCTCGACACCAACACGGTGCGCGTGCCGAGGTGCGCCGCGCTCCCGTCGCCGACGACCACGACGACGGTGGGGCCGACGACCACGACGACGGTGGGACCGACGACCACGACGACGGTGGGACCTACCACCACCTCGACCACCAGCGCGCTGCCCACCCCCTCGGGCACGGGTGGCGGTGGCTCGCCCCCCTCTGCCGGGGGCGCTGGGATCACTGGTGGGGCACCATCCGCGGGCGGAGGAACCAGCCGTGCCGATGGGAAGGCCAGATCGCGGTCCGGGGCCGGTAGCAGGTCTGACGGCCGCGGGTCCGGGGGCGGTACAGCGACATCGGGCCGACCGGGTCTGCCCAACACCGGCGCCCACGTGACCTTGCTGACCGGCACCGGACTCGGGCTGCTCGTGCTCGGCGCGGCGATGGTGCTGTCGTCACGTCGCCGCCTCTGCTGACGGCGCACGGGTAGCGTCTCCCGATGGCACGCATCGACGTTGGGGGCGCGCTGCGCCGAGCACGAGAGTCCGGACCGGCGACGATGCCCGACGTGCTGACCGCCTCCGCCGCCGAGCTGGGGGCCACCGACCTCGTCGTCTACTTGGTCGACTTCGGCCAGACCACTCTCGAGCCGCTCCCTGATCGGGCCGCCCACGCGCAGGTGCCCAGCGCAGAACCGGTGGCCACGTCCATGGCGGGTCGGGCCTTCAGCGATCAGCGGATCATCACCGCCGCGCGCGACGACGCGGTGCGCGTGTGGATCCCGATCCTCGAGGGGTCGGATCGCACCGGCGTGGTGGCGCTCTCGCTTCCCTCGAACGATCCCGCGCTGATCGAGGGCTGCGAGGAGCTCGGTCTGCTGGCCGGCTACCTGATCGCCGCCCAGGCCCGCTGCACGGACCACTACAACCTCTACCGGCGGCGTCGACGGATGAGCGTGGCCGCCAGCCTGCAGTGGGATCTGCTGCCACCGCTCGTGCTGAAGACGGCCGACGTCGTCGTGGCCGGGCTCATCGAGCCGGCCTACGACGTGGGCGGCGACTGCTTCGACTACGCCGACAACGGGCCCGTCTTCGACCTCGCCATCATGGATGCCATGGGGCACGGCCTGAACTCTGCCGTGCTCGCCGCGCTGGCCATGGGTGCCTACCGCCACGATCGCCGGGAGGGTCGGCCGCTGCTGGCCATGCACGAGAACCTGGCCCTCACCCTCGAGACGCAGTACCAGGACGCGTCCTTCGTGACCGGAGTGCTGGCTCGCATCGATGTGGCCACCGGCGAGTTGACCTGGACCAACGCCGGCCATCCGCCACCGCTCCACATCCGAGGCGATCAGGTGATCGGCGAGCTCGTCGGTGGGTCCACGCCGCCGTGGGGACTGATGCCGGGTCGGCCTGTCGTCGCGTCTGCCGCCCTGGAGCCGGGCGATGGCGTGCTGCTCTTCACCGATGGCGTCACCGAGGCGCGCACCACCGAGGGCGAGCTGTTCGGCGTGGAGCGCCTCATCGACCTGACCCAGAACCACGCCTCGGACCTCGTCAGCCCGGAGGAGATCGTGCGCCGGTTGGTGGGCAGCGTGCTCGAGCACCAGCAGGACAACCTGCGTGACGACGCCACGGTCGTAATGGTCCGATGGAACGGCCCGCCGGGCCGCTGACCGGCGATCCTGCGGACCGCCGTAGGGTCAGGGGCATGGAGCTAGCCGAGCTGCAGCGCTTGATGGCCGCCACCTACGGAGCCCAGGACCGCCGGCGCGGGGTGTCCGCCACGGTCGCTTGGCTGACCGAGGAGCTCGGCGAGCTGGCGCAGGCCGTGCGCAAGGGCACCCCTGACGAACAGCTCCATGAGCTCGGCGACGTCCTGGCGTGGCTGGCCTCCCTCGCCGACCAGCTCGACCTCTCCCTCGACGACGCTGCTGCGCGGTACGCGCACGGCTGCCCCAAGTGTGCGTCCATGCCGTGTGTCTGCCGTTGAACACTCGGGCCGTGACATCGGTCCCGATGCGTCGATTCGCGTGACTTTTCGGCACGATTCGCGCAGCCTGGGCTGATTGGGGCGCTTCGGGCGCCGCGCAACAGGGGCGAGTGCGTCGGTCACCGACGCGCCATGCGTTGGGGAGTCGGCTATGGACAGGGTGATCCGTGAGCGTCGCTCGCACAGGACCGCAGCACGTCGATGGGTGGCGGGTGCCGCGCTCGGGGGGCTGCTGGCATCGATGCTCATAGCGCCGGGCGCGGTTGGCGCGGCGCCGGCGCCTCCGGGCACGGCGGGGTCGCTGGACACGACCTTCGGCACCGGTGGCGTGGCCACCGTCGCTGTCAGTGGCGTGTCGCTCACGCAGGTGAGCCGGGTGCTCGTGCAGCCCGACGGCAAGATCGTCGTCGGTGGGCTGCAGCCCGGCAAGAAGGAGAGCGTCGTGGTGGCGCGCCTCACGCCGGCCGGCGCCCTCGACGCCTCGTTCGGCGCCGGGGCGGGACTCGTGAAGCTCAAGATCGGCTCGCTGGCGGCCACCAGCGACGCCCAGATCGCGCTGCAGTCCGACGGCAAGATCCTGGTGGCGGGGGAGGACCCGGGCGGCAACAAGCTGCTGTTGGCCCGGCTCACGTCGACCGGGGGTCTCGACACCTCCTTCGGCATCGGCGGGATCACCAAGACGGCGCTGAGCGGCACGCAGGGCCTCCACGGCAACGGCATCGTCGTCCTGTCCAGCGGGAAGATCCTCGTCAGCGCGTCCACCGGGAGCGCCACCAACTTCGCCGTGCTCCGCTACAACGCCAACGGCGCGCTCGACACCACCTTCGGCGCGGCCGGCGTGGCCCGCACCACCACGGCCGGCGGCAAGCTCGAGGCCGAGGACCTCGCCGTGACGCCCGACGGACGGATCCTGGTGGTCGGGACGGCCAAGGTTGGTTCCCAGCTCGACACCGCTGTGGCCCGGTTCACCGCGTCGGGAGCCCTCGACACGTCGTTCCCCATCGGCGGGAGCAACACCGGCGCCGTCAGCTTCGATCTCGGTGGCGGTTCCAGCGACGCCCCCGAGGCGGTGACCATCGATCCCTCCGGTCGCCTGATCGTGTCGGGCACCATCAGCACGACCCCGTCGAAGGCGTACACGCTGCGCCTGAGCTCCACCGGGCAGCGAGACAGCAGTTTCGGCGCCAATGGCCTCCTCGCCGGCACCTTCGGTGGCGCAGCTGCCACCGGTGGCGGCGCCACGATCGACAGCGAAGGCCGGCTGCTCGTCGCCGGAGGTGACGGTCCGTCGACCACCAACGCCCTGGGCATCCAGCGCTTGGTTGCCTCCGGGGCCTCGCCGTACGATCCCGCCTTCGGGCTGACCGCGACCCCGGGTCGCGAGACGATCGGCTGCACGCCCGGGCCCGGCGCGGCCACGGCCGTGGCCCTCCAGCCCAACCAGCAGATCCTGCTGGGCGGCATGTGCGCGGGGAAGCTCCAGGTCGTGCGGTTGAACATCGGCGACACGATCAAGAACCTGTCGGTCACCGCTGCCGCGCCGATGGCTACGGCCGGCCATCCCGAGGTCCCTCTGTCGGCCATCCCGGCCAGCGTGCTGATCGCCAAGGCCCCCGCCTTCGCCGGCGGCGACCTCCGAGCCAACCCGCTGTTCGGTGCCCCGTTCAACAGCCCGTTCAACTCGCCGTTCAACAGCCCGTTCAACTCGCCGTTCAACAGCGCGTTCCTGCCGGAGATCCCGATCTCGAGCATCCCGCTCGTTCCCCCCGCCACCTGGGACGAGGTCCTCGCAGGCACCCCCTGCGCTGACGTGCCGCCCCAGACGCTCACGCTGCAGACCGTGCTGGCTCGCTGTGACTCGGGGCTGAGCGGCCTCACGGTGGCCAGCGTCCTCGCCAACGACACCGCCCTTCGACGCGTGAGCCTTGCCTCCTACGCGCTCTCGCTCACCCCCGCGTCGGCGCTGCCGTCGCCATGCGCCTCGCTCGCCGGCCAACCGGCGTCGTGCGCCAACAACGACCTCAGCCAGCGCAGCCTGCTCGACCTCGAGCTCCAGGGCAGCGACCTGTCCGGCTACTTCGCGCAGACCTCGATCGTCCTGAACGGGCTCAACCTCTCCCGATCGCTGCTCCCGTCGATCCGTGTGGCGGACATCCGTCTCCGCGACACCACCTTCGGCGCCACCCTGGTGCGCTCGCTCGCCGATCGCGCCCGCTTCGTCACCTGTGGAGCGCTCTGCCCGAGCGACCTCACCCTCACCCAGGCGCAGGCCAACGGACAGCTGGCGACGGCGGCCACGGCCAGCTTCGGCGCCCTCCTCGCCGACGCCTCGAGCGCCCTCGGACCGATCGACCTGGCCGGGCTGCTGGTGGCCCTGGTGCCCCGCGGTGCGCTGCCCATCGAGCTCGTCGGCCACGACGAGCTGATCGCCAGCTCGCCCCTGCCGACCCGGGGCTCGGCGGCCTACGGGATCGACTTCGACCTGGCCTGCGGCTCGGCTGCGGGTCTCGCCGTCGCTCCTGCGCTGCCGCCGGGGTTCCGTCTCGTACCTGCCACGGTCACGATGTCGGTCGGCGGCGCGGCCCAGCCGGTCACGGTCTCCGCCGGCGGGGTGATCACTCCGTCGGCCCCAGTCGCCTGTGCCGCCGAGCAGCACGTGCGCGTCGATCTGACGGCCGAGCCGCCGGCTGTGCTCGGTGGTCCGTACAGCGCCGGCGCCACCGCATCGACGAACGCGGGCGCCGTGACCGTGTCGGGCCAGGCGCCCGTCACCGTGGTCGACGCCGCCACCGCGATCGCCAGCGAGGACGCCAACCCGAGCGGCTCGCCGCTCGTGAGCGACACCTTCTACGTGTCGCACCTCGGGGCTCCCGGCAACGTGGACTACTTCACGCTGCCGGCCCCGGCCGCCGGCTCGATCGTCACCGCCACGCTGAGCCACCTCCCGGCGGACTACGACCTGGTGCTGTACGGCGCCGGCGCGTCGTCGTTGCGTGGCGCGCCCTTCAACAGCCCGTTCAACAGCCCGTTCAACAGCCCCTTCAACTCGGCGCTCCCCCTCGTGTCCGACCGCGCCGAGGCGCCGGGGAGCGACGGTGCCGTCACACCGCCCGAGCTGCTCGACGACGTGCCGCTGCTGCCCGGCCGAGCCGTGCGCGACGCGTCGGTGCAGCGGGGCACCGTGAACGAGAGCGTCTTCACCCAGACCACGGCGCTCGACGATCAGCCGCTCACGGTGCAGGTGAGCGGGTTCAACGGCGCCGCCAGCCCGCAGCCCTACGACCTCCGCGTCACGGTCGTCAGCCCCTCGTCGTCGCCACTCCCATGTGCAGCTCGCACCATCGGCACGGGCGGCGTCCGTGGCACCCTGCCGAGCTCCATCGACCCCGCCACGCGGACCCTGATCCTCGTCAACCAGCAGCGGCTGGGTGACCTCTACGGTCCGGCAGCGGCCGCCGCGGTGATGGTCAAGCTCAACGACCTGGCGACCTACGAGGACGCCGCCGGCAACCACGAGTTCGACGTGCGCGGCGCCGTCATCCCCGTCGACGGCAGCGATGACGTGCTCGCCGACTACCAGGAGCTCGACGCGTCCCCCTGCTCGATCGATGCCGCCAACAAGGTCGTCACCGACATCAACAAGGTGGTCGACGGGCTGCGCGGCTCGCTGACGGACCTCCGCTACGTGGTGCTCGTGGGCTCGGACGAGGTGATCCCCTTCGGACGCGTGCCCGACCGCTCCGCCGAGCACAACGAATCCACGGCCGGGGCTGACTTCGCCATCGGCGGTGAGCACAATCCGCAGTCGGCGGCCCTCGCCGGCGGGTTCGTGCTGAGCGACAACCCCTACGGCGACCTCCAGCCGAAGACCTTCGGGGCTGATCCGCTCTACGTCCCGCAGCTCGCCGTTGGTCGGCTCGTGGAGAAGCCCGACGAGATCGTCGCCGCCGTCGACGAGTACACGGGTTCCAACGGGGTCCGGACGCCCAACGCGTCGTACAACGCGGCGTATGACTGGATGACCTCGACGGGCCAAGCCGTGGACGAGGCCCTGGCACCCCGGGTGCCGGCGGGCTCCGCCGTCACCAGCTTCTCCGAGACGTGGACACGCCAGGGCGCCGCTGCGGCCATCGCCGACGCCGCCCACGGGTTCGTGTCCGTGAACGCCCACTCCAACTCCTCGCAGGCTCTCCCGGCCGCGGACTGGGCGAACGGGACGACCCCGCCGTCGGTCCTCAGCACGGCAGACCTCCCGCCGGATCTGAGCGACGGCGTGCTGCTCACCCTCGGGTGCCATGCCGGCCTCAGCACCTCGGACACCTACATCGCCAATCCCAACGCCGGTGAGCAAGCGGCCCTGGCGGACTGGTCGCAGGAGGTGCTTCGCCGGGGCGGCGTGTTCCAGGGCCCCACGGGCTACGGCATCGGCGAGAAGACGTCGTTGGCCTACTCGGGTCGGCTTCTCGCCCTCTACGCCGGCCAGCTCGATGGCACCTCGTCGATCGGTCAGGCGCTGATGTTCGCCAAGCAGCAGTACGTCCAGGTCGGGGTGGCCAGCGTCTACGACGCCAAGGCCATCCAGGAGGCCACCTTCTACGGGCCTCCCATGTACCGGCTCGGTGTCAACGGCTCGGTCGCCCCCTCCGTGATCCCGGTCGACCCGCCCCAAGACACTCCGGTGTCGGCCACGACGACGGCGTCGTTCGCCGATCCGCTCACCCAGGTCGACGCCGCCGACGGCAGCTACTTCGTGGTGGGCGACCAGGCGCCGCAGGTCACCCCCAACCAGCCTCTCCAGCCCCGGACGGTGCTCGCCCTCACCCCGCCAGCCGAGGGGATGGTGGCCCACGATGCGGTGCTCGAGCAGGTCGCCACCCTGGAGATCGAGGGGTTCGATCCTGTCTACCCGGTCACGACCTCAGCGTCGGGCGCGCCGATGGATGCCGAGGCGCGGATCACGGCGGCGGCCTTCCCGGCCCGACCGCAACAGGTCGTCACCTCGGTGGAGCCGGGTGGGGTGGCCCAGAAGCTGGTGGTGGTGCCCGGGCACTTCGCGTCCGACGACTCCGGCACCGGCACGGGGACGCAGCGCAACATGACCACCGCGCAGTGGACGGTCCACTGGTCGAACAGCGACGACTTCCAGCGACCCGACATCGCCACGGTCAGCGGGACGATCTCCGGTTCGACGGCCACGTTCCGCTCGTGCACCCGGGCGACCGACGTCGCCCGCGGCGTGCTGCTGTTCCTCGCCCAAGGGGGCGCCTCGTCACGAGCCTGGACCCACGTCGAGCTGGTCGACACCGGTGGGGGTTGCTGGACCGGTACGGCCAAGCTGCCGGCCGGCACGAGCTCGATCGGTCAGTTCAACACCTACCTCTGTGACGTGGCAGGGAACTGCGGACACAGCTCCAACAAGGCTCGCAACTACGAGGCCACCACGACAGCCAACGCCTTCAGCTTCGTCGTCGATCCGGGTGCCAAGTCCAACGGCCTCTTTGCCGACCCGACGGTCGTCACCGTCAATGGCCCTTCGGGTGTGTCCTTCAGCGTCCAGCTCGACGGCGGCACCCCGATGGTCTGCACCGGCTCCTGCTCGGTCACGGTCACCGGGGACGGAGCGCACGTCGTGTCGGCGATCGCCGCGGACGGAAGGCGATCCGACGCGGCCATCCCCATCGACGAGCACCCTCCCGTGGTCACCGTCAGCTCACCGACTGCCAACGGTCGCTATGCCCAGGGTGCGTCGGTGTCATCGGACGTCTCGTGCACCAGTGCGCTCACGATCAGGAGCTGCTCGGGGCCCGGTGTCGTGGACACGTCCACGGCGGGGCCCCACACGGCGACCTTCACCAGCACTGACCAGTTCGGGCTCAGGACCACTGTCGTGGTGCCGTACTACGTGGACGGCACCCCGCCGGAGTTCGACTTCGACCAGACGCCCCCGGTGATCACCAACGCCAGTCAGGCCACGTTCTCGTTCGCGGCCACGGACCCCGACGACCCGGAGACGGCGGTCACCTTCACCTGTCAGCTCGACGGGGGAGCGGCGGCGCCGTGCAGCTCACCCACGACGGTCACGGTGCCGGCGCCGATCGACGGTGACCACACCTTCACCGTGGTGGCCAGCGACGCCGTGGGCAACACCTCCACCAACGCCTTCACGTGGCGCATCGACACCGCCGCCCCGGTGTTCCAGTCGTTCATCGGACCAGCCGACCCGACGAGCCAGACGACCGCCAGCTTCGCCTACAGCGCCGCCGACCCCTCGGAAGCCGACTCCCTGGCCTTCTCCTGCACCCTGGACGGGGCGGCGACGTCGTGCTCGTCCACCGGAGCGACCATCACGGGGCTCACGCCCAGGGTGGCGCCGTACGTCTTCAGCGTCACCGCTGTCGACCAGGCGGGGAACACGACCAGCATGAGCCACAGCTGGCACGTGTACCACGACACCTCGATGGCGGCCGACCGGGTCATCATGCAGATCCCCAGGCTGACGGCCACGCTGACGACGGCCAGCGGCGACGCCGTGCCCGGCCAGCACGTGCGCTTCACCCGCGGCCAAGCGGCGGGAGGCCCGCTGGTGCCGTGCGCCGGCGCCAACCCCGACGGGACGGTCACGACCGGTGCCGACGGCCGGGCGGAGTGCTCGATCTCCGCTTCCGAGCTCCTTGCGACGGTGTTCGCGGGTGGGTTCCGAGCCACGTTCGAGACCGTGCCGCCGTACTTCGGGAGTCAGGGGAGCGCTGGGGTCGCATGACGCGTCGGCGCCGCGCGACGCGGTCAGCGGACGGCGGTCTCTGATGGCCGGGGACCTCCGGCCATACGTCTCGGCGCTCCATCGCTCCTTCCTGGAGCAGGGAGCGGCGAGCCACGCTGAGGTTCACGGCTCGCTGGTCTTCGCCGATGTCTCCGGGTTCACCGCCCTCGCTGAGCGGCTCGCTCGACGGGGGAAGGTGGGCGCCGAGGAGCTCACCAACACCTTGAACACCGTCTTCGGTGAGCTTCTCGGCGTAGCGGGGCGCTGGGGTGGCGACTGCCTCAAGTTCGGCGGCGACGCGGTGCTGCTGCTCTTCACCGGCGACCGGCACGCCAGCCGTGCGGCCCGGGCCGCCCACGACATGCAGGCGGCGCTGCGGGCGCTGCGACGCACCAGGTCCGGCGCGGGCCTCGCCAAGCTGGCCATGTCGGTCGGCGTGCACAGCGGCAGCCTGCATGCCTTCCTCGTCGGCTCGTCCCATCGCGAGCTCATGCTGGCTGGACCTGGCGTGTCGGCGGTGCTCGGCCTCGAGTCGGCGGCCCAGGGTGGTCAGATCCTCGTGAGCGAGGCCACGGCCGCCGACCTCACGATCGCCGACGTCCAGGGATCGGACGCCGGTCTGCTCCTGCGCCGCGCTCCGAGCACGGCCGAGGCCACGTTGCCGAGTCCGCTGCTCGACGGGGACGCTGTCAGCGGCATCCCCGATCGAGTCCGTGGGCATCTCGACGGACTGCGCAAGGAGGGCGAGCACCGGCTGGCCGTGATCGGGTTCCTGAAGTTCGGTGGCACCGAGCGGCTGCTCGACGAGGGGGGCGGCCCAGCACTGCTCGACGCGCTCGAGGAACTGGTCGAGCTCGTGCAGGAGCGCTGCCGCGAGCACGAGGTCACCTTCCTCGCCACCGACGTGGATGCTGACGGCGGCAAGATCATCCTGGCGACGGGGATCCCCTCCGCCTCTGCTGAGGACGAGGACCGCCTGCTGCTGGCCCTGCGTGAGGTGCTGGACGCGGCCTCGGGCATCCCCCTGCACCTTCGTGCCGGCGTGAACCGCGGACGGATCTTCGCCGTGGATCTCGGCGGCGCCGACCGGCGCACGTTCACCGTGATGGGGGATGCCGTCAACCTGGCGGCACGGGTCATGGGCCACGCGAGATGGGGGCAGCTGATCGCCACCCAAGACGTGCTCGACCGCACTCGCACCCACTTCGAGCTCGAGCACCTCGCGCCGTTCCTCGTGAAGGGCAAGGCCGACCCGGTGACGGCCGCGGTGGTGGGAGCGCCGGTGGGTCGCCGGGAGGTGGGGGCGACACCGGGCGCGGTGCTGATCGGACGGCAGGAGCAGCAGGCCCTCATCCGGGCTGCGTTCGATGACGCCCACCGCGGCGTCGGTCAGATCATCGAGATCGTCGGCGAGCCGGGCATCGGCAAGTCGAGCCTGGTGGCGGCCGTGACGCAGACCGATCACGGGCTGTCCAGGTTCACCTTCGAGGCCGGCCGATACAGCCTCGCCACCCCGTACTTCGCCTTGCGACGCGGGCTTCTCACCGCCATGGGCCTCGCCCCTGATGCCGGCGTCGCCGATGTCGCCGAGGTGCTCCAGGGCATCGTCGCCGACACCGCCCCCCACCTGGTGCCGTGGATGCCGCTCCTCGGCGTTCCCGTCGGGCTCGAGCTGCCCGACACGCCGGAGACAGGCCGGCTCGATCCCGCCAACCGCCAGGCCCAGCTGCATCGATCGGTCGTCGAGCTGATGGAGCACCTGCTCGCCGATCCCACGCTCATCACCATCGAGGATGCGCACTGGCTCGACACCGCTTCCTGTGAGCTGCTGCGGGCGCTGCTCAGCGGCGTCACATCCCGCCCCTGGGCTGTCGTCATCACCCGTCGGGCTGTCCCGGGCGGCCTCGAGCTGGCGGATCTCCCGGCCTCCAGCCTCCTCCTGGGCCACCTGTCGAACGAGGAGCTCAAGGCCCTGGCCGCCAGCGCGGCCGGGGGCGCGGCCTTACCGCCCGGGGTCATCGACGACCTGGTCGAACGCAGCGGTGGCAACCCGCTCTTCCTTCGGGAGCTCGTGCGCGCGTCCCTGACCGGCGGGGTGGGCGAGCTGCCCGAGTCGATCGAAGCGGTGGTGGGCACGACGATCGACGCGCTGCCGCCCGCGGACCGAACGCTGCTGCGCCATGCCGCCGTGCTCGGTGGGCACTTTCCGGTGGACGTGCTGGCCGCCATGGTCGACGCGCCGCTCCCCAACGTGACGACGGAGATGCGTCGCCTCGATCACTACCTGACGCTCGACGAGCGCAGCGGGGTCGCCGGCTTCCGGCACATCCTGCTGCGCGACGTGGCCTACGAGACCTTGCCCTACCGAGCCCGTCAGCGGCTCCACGAGCGCGCCGGATCGATCCTCGAGGAACAGGCTGCCGACCCCGACGCACTCGCCGAGCTGCTGGCCATCCACTTCCACCGTGCGGGCCGCTTCGCGTCGTCGTGGCGCTACTCGCTGGTGGCCGGCGACCGTGCCCGTCGAACTGGTGCGCCGGTGGAGGCGGCCACGTTCTACGGCGCCGCACTCGACGCGGCCAGACGCCTGGCTGACGTCTCCCCGGTCGAGCGCGCGGAGATCGCCGAGCGCCTCGGCGACACCTGGGAGCTCGGCGGGCGCTACGACCGGGCCACCGCGGCCTACGCACAGGCGCGGCGGCTGGCTGGCGACGACCCGCTCCGCTTCGCTCGGCTGTGTCGCAAGGCGGGCTGGGTCCGCGATCACGAGGGGCGCTACGCCGAGGCCAAGCGCTGGTTCGGCAAGGGCCTGCGAGCGCTCGATCAGGTGGATCCCACGCCGGCCGCGGGCGCGCTGCGCGCTCAGCTGCTCACCGCCTCGGTCTCGGCGGACCTTCGTCAGGGCCGTCACCGTCGGGCGGTCGCCACCATGGAGGCCGCGGTGCAAGAGGCCGCGACGAGCGGCGACCGGGCCGCGCTGGCCTACAGCTACTACGTGCTCGATCAGGTGCTGGTCGAGCACGGGCGGCTGGACGAGGCGCGCCACAGCGAGCTGGCCGTGCCGATCTACGAGGAGCTGGGCGACGAGCGCGGCGCGGCCGCCGCCCACAACGAGCTCGGCAACATCGCCTACTGGCAGGGCCGATGGGACGACGCGGTGGGCGCCTACGAGCTGGCGGTGGAGGCCGATCGTCGCGCCGGGGCGCTGGTCAACAACGCTATCTACCTCAACAACATCGCGGAGATCCGGTCCGATCAGGGCCGACTGGACGAAGCCGAGTCGCTTCTGACCGCCGCCCATGAGCTCTGGGCCGGCGGCGGGTGGCGGATCGGCGAGGGCTGGGCCATGAGCAACCTGGGTCGCGTGGCCAGCCGTGCCGGGCGTCAGGACGATGCCGAGGAGCGGTTCCGGCTGGCCATGAAGCTGCTCGGTGACGTCGGGGCCGAGGGCATGCTGCTCGAGACGGAGGCGCGCGAGCTCGAGCGGCTCGTCTTCGCCGCGGCATCGGGACGGGTGCTGGACACGGTGGGGGCCCTGCTCGACCAGGCCCGTGCCCGCGCCGCCGGTCATGTGGTGCAGCTCCTCGAGCGGGTCGAGGGTTACGCCTGGGCCCAGGTCGGCGAGCCGGAGCGGGGCCTCACCCTCCTCGAGGCCAGCATCGCCCGCAGCCGGGCGCGCCGGCTCGAGTACGAGACCGCTCTGACCCTCGACGCCGCGGCGTGCGTGGGCCGAGCGCTCGCCTGCCCAGAGCTCGACGCGTGGCATGGCGAGGCCGAGGCGACCTTCGCCCGTCTGGGTGTGGTGGGGCGACCCGAGGTGCCGCTGCCGCCGTCGATGGCCGACCGCGGATCAGGTGCTCGCTAGCCGCGAGCCAGCAGGGCTTCGGCGATCTGGATGGCGTTGAGGGCGGCGCCCTTGCGCAGGTTGTCGCCCGACAGGAACAGCGCCAGTCCGCGACCGCCGGCCACGGTCGGGTCGTGGCGGAGACGGCCGACGTGGGTGACGTCCCCGCCCGCCACGTCGAGTGGCGTGGGCACGTCGGACAGCCGCACGCCGGCCGCTGTGGCAAGGAGCTCGGTGGCCTCGGCCGGCGAGAGCGATCGTTCGAAGGTGGCGTTGACGGCCATCGAGTGACCCGTGAACACCGGCACCCGCACGCACAGCACCGACACGAGGAGGTCGGGGAGCTCGAGGATCTTGCGGCTCTCGTTGCGGAGCTTCTGGTCCTCGTCGGTTTCCCCCGAGCCGTCGTCGACGAACCCGCCCGCCTGGGGGATCACGTTGAAGGCGATCGTCTTGGGGAACTTGACGGCAGCCGGGAACTCCACGGCCTGGCCGTCGTGGGTGAGCGCCGCCGCGCCGTCGGCAACCTTGCGCACCTGCTCATCGAGCTCGGCGACACCAGCCAGCCCGCCACCCGATACCGCCTGGTAGGTGGTGACCACCATGGAGTGCAGGCCGGCCGCGAGGTCGAGCGGCTTGAGCACGGGCATGGCCACCATGGTCGTGCAATTGGGGTTGGCCACGATCCCCTTGGGGATGTCGGCCAGGGCGTGGGCGTTGACCTCCGGCACCACGAGCGGCACGTCGGGGTCCATCCGCCAGGCCGACGAGTTGTCGATGACGGTGGCGCCGGCCGCCGCCACCCGGGGAGCGAGGGCACGCGAGGCGGTGGCGCCGGCCGAGAAGAGGGCGATGTCGAGGCCGTCGTAGCTGGCCAGCTCGGCGTCCTCGATGGTGACCTCGCCGTCCTGCCACGGGAGGGTGCGGCCTGCCGAGCGGGCGGAGGCGAACAAGCGGAGCTCGTCGACGGGGAAGTCCCGTTCGGCGAGGATCTTGAGCATGACGCCACCGACCTGACCGGTGGCGCCGAAGAGGCCGACGCGCATGGCCCAAGGCTACGGCAGGCGGTTCTCTCGCCCCAACCGGCTTCTGTGCACAGCTCGCGAGGGGTTGGCGGAAGTCAGGCGGGCAGCTGCAGCTCGAAGGCGTCGTGCAGGGCCTGGACGGCCTGCTCCACCTGTGCCTCGCGCACGATGCAAGAGATGCGGATGGCTGAGGTGGAGATCATCTCGATGTTGATCCCCGAGGCGGCGAGCGTCTCGAAGGTGGTGGCGGCCACACCGGGGTTCGACTTCATGCCCGCGCCCACCAGGCTCACCCGTGCGATGTCGGCGTCGGTCGTCACGCCGGTGGCCCCGATCTCCGCGGCGAGGGCGTTGGTGACCTCCTCCGCGGTGGTGAGGTCGTCGTGGGGAACGGTGAAGGAGATGTCGGTGACGCCGTGATCGGACGTGTTCTGCACGATCATGTCGACGTTCACCTCCCGGTCAGCCAGCAACCGGAACAGTCGGGCCGCGATGCCCGGCTGGTCGGGGACGCCGCTCACGGTGACCTTGGCCTCCGACGTGTCGTGCACGACGGCCGAGACGATGGCCTGTTCCATGGACGGATCCTCCTCCTGCACCCAGGTGCCAGGCTCCCAGGTGAACGCTGAACGGACATGCAGCCGCACACCCCAGGTGCGAGCGAACTCGACGGACCGCATGGCGGGCTTGGGGCATCCGCAGGCCGTCATCTCGAGCATCTCGTCGAAGCTCACCGTGCTCATGCGGCGGGCGCTCGACACGAGCCGCGGGTCGGCGGTGAACACGCCCGGCACGTCGGTGTAGAGCTCGCACGAGTGGGCGTCGAGGGCGTGGGCCAGCGCGACGGCGGTGGTGTCGGAGCCGCCCCGGCCGAGGAAGGTGACGTCGCGGGTGGTCGAGACGCCCTGCGCGCCACCGACGACCGGGGTGCGACCGGCGGCCAGGGCTTCGCGCAGGCGCTCGGGACGCAGCTCCACGATCTTGGCGTTGGTGTGGGTGTCGTCGGTGATGAAGCCGGCCTGGCTGCCCGTGAAGCTGTCGGCGGGCACGCCGATGTCGTGCAGCGCCATGCAGAGCAAGGCGGTGGCCTTGCGCTCGCCGGCGGTGATGAGCATGTCCATCTCGCGCCCGGGACGGACCTTGGACACCTGGCTGGCGAGGCGCAGCAGCTCGTCGGTCTCCTTGCCCATGGCGCTGACCACCACGACGACGTCGTCGCCACGACGCTTGGTGCGGGCGACGTGGTCGGCGACCTCGCGGATCCGCTCCGGGTCAGCGACCGACGTGCCGCCGAACTTCTGCACGACGAGAGCCACGAGAGGCGACGCTATCGCCGGGGCCGCGCTCACCGCGAACCCGTTGGCCCCGACTTCGGCCTCGCGGGAGCGGACACTAGGGTTGCCCGCCATGCCCAGCGACAAGCGACAGCGTCAAGACGAGGGACGGCTCGCCCGTCTCGAGCAGCAGCAGATGGCCAATCGGCGCTCCCAGCGGACGCGGCAGATTCGGAGCCTCGGGCTGCTGCTCGGCGCGATCGTCCTCGTCGCCCTCGCCATCTCCGTGTTCTCCGGCGATGACACCACCGATGTGTCGAGCGATGGCACCACCACGACGGCCGCTGACGGCACGACGACCACCTCGACCGGTGAGTCACCGGTGCAGGTCGTGCTTCCGGGCGACGGCGCCGCCGTCACCGGCGAGACACCCTGCCCCGCCGCTGACGGCTCGGAGACGCGCACCACCAAGTTCGAGAAGGCCCCCCCCACCTGCATCGAGGACGGCGTCACCTACACGGCCACCCTCGCCACCACCGAGGGCGACATCGTCCTGGAGCTCGACGGCGACGCGGCGCCGCTGTCGGTCAACAACTTCGTGGTGCTGGCTCGCTACCACTTCTACGACAAGGTGCCCTTCCACCGGATCATCCCGGGCTTCATGAACCAGGCTGGCGACCCGGTCGGCCCCACGCCCGGCACGGGCGGTCCCGGCTACACCATCCCCGACGAGCTCCCCACCGGCGACGCCCCCTACCCGGCCGGCACGCTGGCCATGGCCAACACCGGCCAGCCCGACTCCGGCGGCAGCCAGTGGTTCATCACCGTCGGAGCCGGCGGCGATCAGCTCACCCCCACGTACTCGGTGTTCGGGCACGTCACGGCCGGCCAGGACGTCGTCGATGCCATCAACGCCTTCGGTGACGCCGCCACCAACGGGACGCCCACCAAGATCGTGTCCATCAAGACCGTCACGATCACCGAGTCGTAGGCACCCACCAGGCGGGGGGCTACGACCGCAGCGCAGCGTCGGACATCCGTGGCGGCGCCCCCTTCGGCGTCGGCAGGGTGAAGCCGAACCGGGCGCCGCCGGTCGGGCTGTCATCGACCCAGATCTCCCCGTCCATCTGCTCGAGCGAGTGGCGGGCGATGTAGAGACCGAGCCCCACACCTTGCTGCGGTCGGGTGAGGTGGTTGCCCAGGCGCGTGAACTTCTCGAAGATGCGCTCCCGATCGCCGACGGGGACTCCGGGGCCGTCATCGCTCACCGTGGTGAGCACCCGATCGCCCTCGTCGGTGACGCGCACCTCGATGAGCGAACCGCCGGGGGCGTACTTCAGCGCGTTGGAGAGCAGGTTCGTGATCACGCTCGTGGTCAGGCCGATGTCGGCCACCACCTCGGCCACCGACGGGTCGCTGGTGACCGTGATGGACCTGCTCGGATCGCTGCGGCGGAACAGGTCCACCTGCTCCTCGAGCAGGCGGGGCCAGTCGAACACCTCCGGCAGGATGATCAACCCGCGCTGGTCGATCGTCGTGGCGTGGAGGAGCCCTCCGACGAGGTCCTCGAGCCGCTGCTCCTCGCGCAGCATGACCTCGTAGATGTGCCGCCGGTCGTCGGCGGTGAACTGGTCGTCTCGCCGCAGCAGCGTGTGGAGGAAGCCCTTGATGGGGGTGAGGGGCGTCCGCAGCTCGTGGCTGACCTGCGCGATCCAGCCGTCCTTGTCGTCCTGGAGCTTCTTGCGCTCGCTGTCGTCTCGGGCGACGACCACGTACCCGCCCTCCGAGAGCGGGGCCCAGCTGCAGGTGAGCCAGCGCTCGTCGGCTCCCGGGCCCCCGACCACCACCAGCGCCACCTCCGGCTGACCCGTGCGACCAGGATCGGCGTGGCCGTAGCGCGGCTGGCCGTCCTCGCCCACCGGACGGAAGACCGCCCCCACCGGTTGACCGACGGCCTGGGCCGACGGGAGGTCGGCGATGCGGGCCATGGCCGGGTTCCACGACCGCACCGTCATGTCGAGCCCGACCGTGAAGATGCCGTCGGAGGACGACTCCAGCACGTCGGCCAGGGTCCGACGCTCCTGCTGCACCTCCGAGAACAGAGACAGGCGGTGCAAGGTGGACGACACCCGCTGGGCGAGGGCGTCGAGCATGCGCTCCTGCTGCGTCGTATAGGCGCGTCCGTCGGCCCGCGCGCTCACCGCGATGGAGCCGCACGGCACCCCGTCGTCGTCGAGGAGGCGCATCCGGCTGCCGTCGCCGAACACGGATCGTTCGGTGTCGCCCGTGCTCACCCGCACCGTGTCGCCGATGCCCTCGATGATCACCGTCGCGCTCGCCGATCCGAGCAGTGCCATGGCGTGCTCCGCCAGCTCCTCAGCGGCCGCGTGGGGGCTGACGGCCCCCGCCAGCGCCACCTCGGCCTGTCGGAGCCGAT
>JBKJIL010000135.1:0-13290 GCA_046598435.1 Acidimicrobiales bacterium | reverse complement strand
CCCACTGCGGCGGCAACGGCGAGGACCACGGCCCCGCGATCGCTCACGGCCCGATCGCTCACGGCCCGATCGCGCACCGTCAGACCCGCACGAGGTCGCGGATGGCCTCCAGCTTCGCCTCGCCGATGCCGCGCACGTCCAGCAGCTGGTCGACCGAGGTGAAGCGACCGATCGTCGTCCGGTGGTCGATGATGGCGGCCGCGGTGGCCGGGCCGATGCCGGGGAGGCTGTCGAGCGCCGCTTCGTCAGCGGTGTTGAGGTCGATCGGCCCAGTGCCGGCGCCACCGGCTGAGGCGCCTGCTGAGGAGCCCGGCGAGCCGCCTGACGGGCCCCCCACGACGACGGGGGCCGCTTCCTCGCCGACCCGGAGCACGTAGACCCGTTCGCCGTCGACCACGGGCGCGGCCAGGTTGAGGCGGCTCCCGTCGGCCTCGGCGGTGAGCCCACCGGCCGCATCGATGGCGTCGATCACCCGCGACCCGGCGGCCAGCTCGTGCACGCCGGGGTGCTGCACCGCGCCCGCCACGTGTACCACGATCGTGCCCGACGTGGTGGACGGGCTGACCGGCGGCGCCAAGGACACCGTCGTGCTGGCGAAGGGCAGGGACACCTCGGGCGGCGTGGCCGGAGGCCGGGTGATCCAGAGGACGGCGAGCACGACCGCCACGGCAGCCGCCCCGCCGACGACGATCCGCAGCGGGGTGGTGCCGGTGGCATCGGCCGCCTGCTCGATGCGCTCGCGCCAGGACCTCGGGGGCGCAGGGCGGCGAAGCGGAGGGGCGTCGTCGAGAGCGGACGACGGCGGGGCGAGGGCCACGGTTCCTCCCGAGGCGCGGCAGACGGTCGGGACCGGGGGAGGCAGGGCGATGCTAGGTGAGCTCGGTCTGCTCGGACAGGGCCAGTTGCCGGCCCCGTGCCTCCCACTCCGCCTCGATCTCCAGCGGGATGCGACGGTAGGCGGCCCAGTGGGGGTAGCGACGCAGCCGCCAGCGGAGATAGGCGCCCAGGTAGCGCGCCAGGAACGTCGTCACCCCGAGCTGGCGCCACTGGCGCACGTGCACCATCTCGTGGTCCATGAGCCGACGTGAGCCCACGGCGCCCGGCCGCACGAACACGAAGCGCCCGATCGTCGTCGCCGCCGCTCCTGGCGCCACGAACGGCCCCACGACGACGATCGCGCCGTCACGCCGCTCGACGCGCACGCGGGCTCAGAACAGTCGGTTGGTGAGCTGCTTGCGGTACCCGACGGTGCGGGGGTCGTGCGCTCCCATCACCTCCAGGAGGTCGAGGTACCGCTGTCGGGCGTCCTCGTCGTCCTTCACCCGATCGAGCAGCGCGTCGAGCTCGACGGTCACGTCGTCCTTGGTGTCCACGCCGATGCGGGCCCGGGCGGCCAGGACGCGCGTGGCGTCGGTCTCGGGGATGCGGGCCAGCAGCGCGAGGGCCTCGTCGACGTCGCCGTCGGCGCGACGGGCCACGAGGAGCTCGGCGAGGGCCACCACGGCCTGCTCGTTGCCCGGCTCCAGGGCGAGGGCCTGGCGCAGCGAGGCTTCGTCACCCGCGGCGAGGAGCCCGGCCAGCGCGCTCTCTGCCTCGGTGGGGAGCAGCCCGGCCACGAACTGGCGCACGGCCGCCTCGGGCTGGGCGCCGACGAAGCTGCTGACGATCTTGCCGTCGCGCATGGCGTGCACGGCGGGGATGCCCTGCACCTGGAAGGCGGCTGCGATCTGCTGGTTGGTGTCGACGTCGACCTTGACCAGCACCACCTGGCCGTTGGTCTCGTCGATCACCTTCTCGAGGATCGGACCGAGCTGCTTGCACGGCCCACACCACTCCGCCCAGAGGTCGACGACGACGGCAACCTGCTTGGATCGCTCGACCACCTCGGCGGCGAAGGTGGCATCCGTGACGTCGATCGGCATGTCCTGGTCTCTCCCTGGGGCTCGGTCGCCCCAACCTATCGGCGGCGATACCCTCGCCCAACGGGGCGCTGGGCCCCCGAGCAGGAGGAGCGACGTTGGGCGAGGACATCAAGGGGATCGACGAGGCCAAGGTCACGGCGTGGTTCGAGGCCAACATCGCCGGCGCCTCCGGGCCCCTCACCTTCGATCTCATCGCCGGCGGGCACTCCAACCTCACCTACGGCGTCACCGACGCCTCCGGAGGCCACTACGTGCTGCGCCGCCCGCCGCTCGGCCACGTGCTCGCCACCGCGCATGACATGGGCCGTGAGCACCGGATCATCTCCGCCCTCGGCGCCACCGACGTCCCCGTCGCCCCCGCCCTCGGGCTGTGCACCGACGAGACCGTGAACGGGGCGCCGTTCTACGTCATGGACTTCGTCGACGGCCACGTGCTCCGCGACGCCAACGCCGCCCGGGCCATCACCCTCGAGGCGCGCCACACGGCCAGCCTGTCGATCGCCGACACGTTGGCTCGGATCCACGCCATCGACCCCGACGCCGTCGGCCTGGGCGAGCTGGGCAAGAAGGACGGCTACATCGCCCGCCAGCTCAAGCGCTGGTACGGCCAGTTCCAGCAGTCCCAGACGCGCCCGCTGCCCAAGGTCGACGAGGTGCACGATGCCCTCCTCGCCCGCATCCCCGACCAGGGCCGGGCGTCGATCGTGCACGGCGACTACCGCCTCGACAACTGCATGACCGACGTCGACGGCAACGTCATCGCCGTCCTCGACTGGGAGATCTGCACCCTCGGCGATCCCCTCGCCGACGTCGGGCTGCTGATGGTCTATTGGACCGAGGCCAGCGACTCCCATCCGATGCTGCTCACGGCGCCGACCACCGTCGAGGGCTTCCTGTCCCGCAAGGAGGTGCTCGACCGCTACGCCGAGGCCTCGGGTCGCGACCTCTCGCAGATCGACTTCTACATCGCCTTCGGGTACTGGAAGCTGGCTTGCATCGTGGAGGGCGTGTACGCCCGCTACGTGGGCGGGGCCATGGGCAGCGACGCGGCGGGGTTCGAGGGCTTCGCCCTGCAGGTCGAGCGGTGCGCCGACGCGGCCGCCGACGCCGTGGCCCGGCTCGGTTGAGGCCCGCCACCCGATGAGCGCCCTCTACGCCATGCTCGACCAGCCCGAGCTCGAGGCACCCGTGCTGGTCATGGTGCTCAAAGGCTGGATCGACGCCGGCCTGGGCGCCGACGGCGCCGCCGATGTCCTCACCGATGCGCTCGACCTGCGCACGGTGGCGCGCTTCGATGCCGATGCCCTGCTCGACTGGCGGGCCCGTCGCCCGATCATGCGGCTGGAGGACGGCGTCAACACCCGGCTCAGCTGGGACGAGACCGAGCTCTCCTGGGCGCAGGACAGCGCCGGCAACGACGTGCTGGTGCTGCTCGGCAACGAACCCGACCACGCGTGGCTGACCTTCTCCGAGCAGGTGGTGGACCTGGCGATGGACCTCGGCACCCGCATGGTCATCGGTCTGGGCGCCTACCCCACCCCCGCGCCCCACACCCGGCCGCCGCTCCTCGCCGCCTCCGCGTCCACCGTGGAGCTCGCCCAGGGGTTCGTCCGCAACTCGGTCGAGGTGCCCACCGGCGTGCAGGGGATGATCGAGCGCAAGGCCGCCCTCCGGGGCCTGCCCGCCATCGGGTTGTGGGCCCAGGTGCCGCACTACGTTGCCGCCATGCCGTACCCCGCCGCCTCGCTGGCCCTCCTGCAGGGCGCCAACCGGGTGGCCGGTCTGGCCCTCCCGCTCAGCGATCTGGAGGGGCGCGCCCAGGCCAGCCGGGCTCGCATCGACGAGCTGATCGGCCAGAACGCCGAGCACCAGGCCATGCTCGAACAGCTCGAGCGGCAGGCCGACGACCACGCGACCAGTGCCCAGCTGTCGGCCACCAGTGGCGACGAGCTGGCCGCCGAGCTGGAGCGCTTCCTGCGCGAGCAGGGCTGACCGAGCGACTCACTTGACCGAGTGGTCAAGTCTCGGGTTAGGGTCAGGCCATGAAGGTCGACGGCAGCATCGGGGGAGGTCTGCGGGGCGCGGGCAAGGCGGCCGCCACGCAGGAGGCACACGGCTATGACGGGCTGTGGACAGCGGAGACGGCCCACGACCCGTTCTTCCCGCTGCTGCTGGCGTCACAGCAGACCGAGCGGGTGGAGCTGGGCACTGGCATCGCGGTGGCGTTCGCCCGCAACCCGATGAACCTGGCCCAGATCGCGTGGGACCTCCAGGCGGCGTCAGGCGGCCGGTTCATCCTCGGGCTGGGCAGCCAGATCAAGCCCCACATCACGAAGCGCTTCTCGATGCCGTGGTCGCACCCGGCGGCGCGCATGCGGGAGATGATCCTCGCCATCCGCGCCATCTGGGCCACGTGGGACGGCGAGGCCAAGCTCGACTTCCAGGGCGAGTTCTACACGCACACGCTGATGACGCCGTTCTTCGATCCGGGGCCGAGCAAGCACGGCAAGCCGAAGATCTTCCTGGCCGGCGTGGGCGAGCTCATGACCGAGGTGGCCGGCGAGGTGTGCGACGGGTTCCTGTGCCACGGCTTCACCACCGAGCGCTACCTCCGCGAGGTCACCCTCCCCGCCCTCGAGCGGGGCGCCGCCAAGGCCGGTCGCACGCTGGCCGACATCGAGATCTCCGGCCCCGCCTTCGTGGTGACGGGCACCACCGAGGAGGAGATGGCGGCGTCGGTGCAGGGCACCAAGCAGCAGATCGCCTTCTACGGCTCGACACCCGCCTACCGCGGCGTCCTCGAGCTCCACGGCTGGGGCGGCCTCCAGGACGACCTCAACAAGATGTCGAAGGAGGGGAAGTGGAAGGAGATGGGCGAGCTCATCACCGACGACATCCTCGACACCTTCGCCGTCGTCGCCGAGCCGGAGAAGCTGGCCGCGGGGATCCAGGCCCGCTACGGCGACATCGTGCAGCGCCTCAGCTTCTATGCCCCCTATGCCAGCAACCCTGACCGGTGGCGGGCCGTCATGGACGACCTCCACAAGGTCTGAGCCAGCCACAAGGTCTGAGCCAGCAACCCGCCCTGGGCAGCTGATACACCGCCAGTAGGGCAGCTAGGCGGGGATGAGCTCCGCGCCGAGGTAGCGCACCTTGCACAGCGAGCGCTGGAGCTTGCCGCTGCTGGTCTTCGGGAGGCTGCCCGGCTCCACGAGCACAATGTCCTTGGCGGGCAGCCCGACTGCGGACCGCACGCGCTCGGCGACCGAGCGGCGGACCTCGTGGAGGTCGTCGGACTTGGACTCGCAGACGACCACCAGGCCCTCCTTGCCCTGCGCGCCGTCGACGCCGAAGGCGATCACGTTGCCGGCCCGGACGCCGTCCACGTCGGCGAGGGCACGCTCGACGTCCTCGGGGAACACGTTGCGCCCGCCGACGATGATCATGTCCTTGATGCGCCCGCACATGACCATCTCGCCGTCGAGCAGGTAGGCGAGGTCGCCGGTGCGGAGCCAGCCGTCGTGGAACAGCTCGATGTTGACGTCGGGGCGCTTGTAGTAGCCCGGCGTGACCGACGTGCCCCGGATCTCGAGCTCGCCAACCTCCCGGTCCTTGAGCACGTCACCGGTGATCGGATCGACGACGCGGATCTCGAGCCCGTCGACGGGCCGGCCCAGGATGGCGAGGTGGCGGGCGCCCTCGGCGTCGGCCGCCACGGGAGCGGCGTAGCGCTCCCCTTCCAGCACCCGGCGATCGACGGCATCGGTGCGCAGGCCGGACATCGGCTCGGGGAAGGTCCCCGCGATGGCCACCTCGGCCATCCCGAAGGCCGGGAACACCGCCCCCGGGCGCAGGCCGTGCCGCTCCCCCGCTTCGATGAAGCTGGCCACGGTGGCCGGATCGACCGGCTCTGCCCCGTTGAGGGCGATGCGGAGCCGGGAGAGGTCGAGCTGATCGCCGCGCCGCAGCGCCCGGGCGGCCAGTACGTAGGAGAAGTTCGGCCCCGCGGTCGCGGTGCCACCGTAGGTCGACATCCACTCCATCCACCGACTGGGTCCGGCCATGAAGTCAGTCGGGGCACCGAGCACGAGCGCCGTACCGGTGGAGACCCCCAACGTGAACAGCCCGACCAGGCCCATGTCGTGGTAGAGCGGCAGCCACGACACGAGGACGTCGTCATCAGGGTCGAGCGAGGTCGCCGACGCGATGGCGTCGAGGTTGGCGCCCACGGTGTGGTGGGGCAGCATCACGCCCTTCGGGTCAGACGTCGAGCCGCTCGTGAACTGCAAGATGGCGAGGCGCTCGAGGTCCTCCTGGGGACGCTCCCACGCCGACGCGGCAGCCTGGCCAAGCCCCTGCTGCAGGGCGTCCCAGCCGACCATCGGAGGGTCCCCCGCGACCGGCTCGATGAACGGCGCCAGATCGGGGTCGACCAGCACGAGGCTCACGTCGGCGTTGGTGATGCGGACGCGGGTCTGGCTGACGAACTCCTCGATGGAGGACATCCGCATCGGCAGCGGCAGGACCACCACGGTTGCGCCGGCGAGCCACACCCCTTGGATGGCGGTGACGAGCGGACGCGAGGTCGGACCCAGCAGCGCAACGTGATCGCCAGGAGCGACACCCAGTGCCTGGAGGTTGGCGGCGTAGCCGCGAGCCTCCTCGTGAAGCTGGTCGTAGGGCACCGTCTGGTGGTCACCGCCGACCACGAACGTGAGGGCATGACCCCGCGCGGCACCAGCTTCGATCCGTTGGTTCAGTGTCAGCACGTCGGCTTCGACCCTTCTGGTGATCACTCTGTTACAGGGGCTGCAACGGGTTCTGGCGCGCTCGAGGTCGCCAACTACCGTCGACCCCATGCGCGACCAGAGTTCGGAGCCAGAGGCCCCCCGGGACGATCGCGTCCCCCCGCACCGCTACACCGCCGCGCTCGCCGCTGAGATCGAGACCACCTGGCAGGACCGCTGGGACCGGGAGGGCACGTTCCTGGCACCAAACCCCAGCGGCCCGCTGGCCGACGGCTTCGATCGCGTCCGTGACCTGCCCAAGCTGTACGTGCTCGACATGTTTCCGTACCCGTCGGGAGCGGGGCTCCACGTGGGTCATCCTCTGGGCTACATCGGCACCGACGTCTACGCCCGCTACAAGCGCATGACCGGCCACAACGTCATCCACGCCATGGGCTACGACGCCTTCGGGCTTCCGGCCGAGCAGTACGCGGTCCAGACGGGCCAGCACCCTCGGGTGACGACCGATGCCAACGTCGCCAACATGCGGCGCCAGCTGCGCCGTCTCGGCCTCGGCCACGATCCCCGCCGCAGCGTGGCCACCACCGACGTGGGCTTCTACCGCTGGACGCAGTGGATCTTCCTGCAGGTCTTCGGCTCCTGGTACGACACCGAGGCCGAGCGAGCTCGACCCATCGCCGAGCTCGAGGCCGAGCTGGCGGCCGGCACCCGCCAGCCCGCGGCGGGCACGAACCCCTCGGGGCTCCCCTGGGCCGAGCTCGACCCTGTCGAGCGCCGCCGCGTGGTCGACGCCCACCGGCTGGCCTACCTCCACGAGGCTCCCGTGAACTGGTGCCCGGGGCTCGGCACGGTGCTCGCCAACGAGGAGGTGACGGCCGACGGGCGCTCCGAGCGGGGCAACTTCCCCGTGTTCCGCCGGCCCCTCAAGCAGTGGATGATGCGCATCACGGCCTACGCCGACCGTCTCGTGCGCGACCTCGACCTGCTCGACTGGTCCGACGGCATCAAGCTCATGCAGCGCAACTGGATCGGTCGCAGCGAGGGGGCCGAGGTCAGCTTCGCCACCGGCGCCGACACGGCCGACATCTCCGTGTTCACGACCCGTCCCGACACCCTCTTCGGCGCGACGTACATGGTGCTCGCCCCCGAGCACCCACTGGTGGACGCGCTGGTCGGCGACACCTGGGAGGACGGCGTCGACGCCCGCTGGACGGCGGGCGCGACCACCCCCGCCGAGGCGGTGGCCGCCTATCGAGCCCAGGCCGCTCGACGCAGCGAGATGGACCGCCAGTCCGACGACCGCGAGAAGACCGGTGTGTTCATCGGCGCCTACGCCACCAACCCCGTCACCGGTCTGCCGGTGCCGATCTTCGTGGCTGACTACGTGCTGATGGGCTACGGGACGGGCGCCATCATGGCCGTGCCCGCCCACGACGGGCGCGACTTCGACTTCGCCCAGGCCTTCGGGCTGCCGATCGTCGCCGTCGTGACGCCCCCCGCCAGCTGGCCCACCGACGCCTCGACCTGGGAGGCCGCGTGGACCGGTGACGGCGTGGCGGTGCACAGCGCCAACGCCGAGGTGTCCCTCGACGGCTCGGCGGTGACCGAGGCCAAGGCCGTCATCACCGACTGGCTCGAGGAGCGTGGGCTCGGACGTCGGACGGTCAGCTACAAGCTCCGCGACTGGCTGTTCTCCCGCCAGCGCTACTGGGGTGAGCCCTTCCCGATCGTCTACGACGAGCACGACCTCCCGGTCGCCGTGCCCGATGCCGAGCTGCCGGTGCTGCTCCCCGAGGTGGAGGACTACTCCCCCCGCACCTTCGCCATCGACGACAACACCTCCGAGCCGGAGTCGCCCCTCGGTCGGGCCACCGACTGGGCCGAGGTCACCATGGACCTCGGAGACGGCCCCAAGGTGTACCGGCGCGAGCTGAACACGATGCCGCAGTGGGCCGGCTCCTGCTGGTACGAGCTGCGATACCTCGACCCCACCAACGAGAACGCCTTCGTGGACCCCGCCGTGGAGAGCTACTGGATGGGCCCGCGGTTCGAGGGCGACAGCGGTGGCGTCGACCTGTACGTGGGCGGCGTCGAGCACGCGGTCCTCCACCTCCTCTACGCCCGGTTCTGGCACAAGGTGCTCTTCGACCTCGGACACCTCAGCTCGAAGGAGCCGTTCCGTCGCCTGTTCAACCAGGGCATGGTGCAGGCCGCCGCCTACACCGACGAGCGCGGCTTCCACCGCGAGGCCAGCGAGGTGGTGGCCCGCGAGGGTCGCTTCTTCCACGGTGACGACGAGGTCACCCGCGAGTTCGGGAAGATGGGCAAGTCGCTCAAGAACTCGGTGACGCCCGACGAGATGTACGCCGACTACGGCGCCGACACGCTGCGGCTCTACGAGATGTTCACCGGACCACTCGACCAGAGCCGGCCGTGGGACACCAAGGCCGTCGTGGGCGTGTTCCGCCTGCTGCAGCGCATCTGGCGCAACGTGCTCGACGAGGAGACCGGGGCGCTACGGGTGAGCGAGGCCCCCGTCGCCGACGACACCCGCAAGCTCCTGCACAAGACCATCGCCGCCGTGCGAGACGGGATGGAGACCCTGCGGTTCAACACCTCCATCGCCCGCATCACCGAGCTCAACAACCACCTGACCATCCGGTTCCCCGACGGCGGCGTGCCGCGCGACGTCGCGGAGCCCATGGTGCTCCTGCTGGCGCCGCTGGCGCCGCATGCGGCCGAGGAGCTGTGGGCCCGGCTGGGCCACGAGGGCTCCCTGACCTGGGAGCCGTTCCCCGAGGCCGATCCGGCGCTCCTCGTCGACGACACCATCGAGGTGCCGGTGCAGCTCAACGGCAAGGTCAAGGCCCGCATCGTGGTGGCCACCGGGCTGTCCCAGGAGGACCTCGAAGCGGCTGCCCGGTCCGACGCCCAGGTCGCCGAGCTGCTTGCCGGAGCGACCATCCGCAAGGTGATCGTGGTGCCTGAGAGGCTGGTCAACTTCGTCGTCGGGTGAGAGGGTTTCGTGGTGGGCCGACGCGCTTGCTACGTTGTCCTCTCCCACGGGGCTATAGCTCAGTTGGTAGAGCGCTTCCATGGCATGGAAGAGGTCAGGAGTTCGATTCTCCTTAGCTCCACCCCGTGAACGTCCTGGTCAGGCGGCTGGTTCGGCCCAGTCGACCCGGGGGACATCGGCCCACAGGCGCTCGAGGTCGTAGAACTCGCGCTGGTCCTGCTGGAAGACGTGCACGACGACGTCGCCGTAGTCCATGAGCACCCACTGGCGGTCCTGCAGGCCCTCGACCCGCTTCGGCTTGGGACCTCCGGCCTCGTGGATCTGGCGCTCGACCTCGTCGCAGATGGCCTTGACCTGCCGGTCGTTGGCCGCGCTGGCGATGACGAACCAACCGCACAGCGCCAGCACCTCACCGACCTCCAGGACGACGACGTCCTGGCCGACCTTGCTGTCGGCGGCGCGCGCCGCGATGATCGCCCATTGGCGGGTCTCGTCGATGGTGGTCTGCTCGGTCAGCGTCGCTCCTAGGTGTCCGTGCCCAGCACGATCGTGACATCGAACGCGTCGATCGGTCGAACGTCCTCGATCACGGTGCCCGCACCGAGGGCCCGTTGCAGGCGCTCAGCGGCCGTTCGCTGGGTGGGGTTGTGGTAGCGGATCTCGGTCGTCTGGTGGTCGAACGCGCCCGCGTTGCCCACCACGACGATCGTGGCATCGGCCATCACCACGTTGGGTGCCACCCGGCGGACGTGGTCCTGGTCACCGGTGCCGTCAAGGAGTCGCACGCGGGTACGAGGGGCCAGCACGGTGCCCGTGGGGAACGGCACGAGGTCCGTGATGATGCCGCGCAGCGCCTCACGATCGACTTCGAAGATGGTGTTTCCGAGGCCGTCGACACGATCGGTGACCGGGATCGTCGCCACCTCGAGGTGACCGCCGGCCAGGCCCCGCACATATCGCCCCATCCCCGAGTCGAGCTCCCCGGGGACCGCCTCGGCCGTCCCGGACCCGGCCACGGCGGCGAGCCACGCCTCCCAGAACAGCTGCTGGCGGTACAGCGCTCCCAGCTCGCTCTCGTCCGGTCCCGTCGCGGCCAGCCAGGCCCCGACCTCGTCGGCCTGCAACGAGATGGGCCCCGCGGGGAAGCCGGCGACGTCATCGGGGTTCTGGATCGCGAGCGGTGCCACCGGCGCCACCAGCTCCGCCCAACGCGTGTCGTCCAGCTCGACGAGCTCCTGCACCCCGACACCGGCGACCGCCTCCCCGGCCCCCCGCACGACCTCCGGGGTTCCGCCGAAGGCCGCCGTCACCGCCAACGTGGCGGCACCGTCGCCATCGCCGACCTCGACCGATGGCGGGAGCAGGATCACCGAGCCGCCCGCGTCGCCGGTGGCCAAGGCCAAGAGGGCGGCGGAGCGGAGCACCCCGCCGGAGCGGTGGATCACCAGCAGCGTCGGCGTCGGCTCGAGCAAGCCCTCGAAGCCCGGTTCGCTCGGGTCGGTGCTGGTGAGGGTGCGGCCGGCGGTGCTGTCCCGCAGGGTCCGCAGGCCGGCGACGGTGAGCACCCCGCCGAGCAGCACCGCCACCGTGAGGACGACGGCGAAGCCCGCCATCCAGCGGCGGCTGGGTCCTTGGGCCGGAGCGGGGCCATCAGCGGACTCCGACGGAAGATCCGCCGCCTCCGCAGGATCCGCTGCCACCAGCGGCCGTCTCGCCTCCCGCGCCGCGCGGCGGGCCGCGCGCACCCCCGTGCCCCGCTCGGGCAGGAGGAGCTCCAGATCGAGGTCATCGAGGCGGGCCGGCGGCGGGTGGGTCGATCCGCCAGTCCGGGCGCCGTCCTCGGTCGTCATCGGGCCTCCCGGTAGAGGTTCCGGGCCTCGATGCAGTCCACCACCTCGTGGGCGACGAGGTAGTCGAGCGGACGACCGTCGAGGACGCGCTGGCGCAGGTCGGTGCTGGACACCTCCAGCCGGGGCACCTCCACCCGTTGCCAGCGCCAGCCGGACGGCACCTCGACATCCTGGGTGCCCGGTCGCTCCACCACCACGATGGTCGCCCGGTCACGGACCTCGTCGGCCCGCTCCCAGGTGTCGAGCCCGGCGGCGGCGTCGGCGCCGAGGATCACGAAGAGCTCACGCTGGGAGTCCGTCGCCAGCAGGGCGGAGAGGGTGTCGGCCGTGAAGGACAGGCCACCGGCATCGATCTCGAGGCGGCTGGCCTCGAGGCCCGGGACGTCGGCCACGGCAGCCTGCACCATGGCGAAGCGATCCTCGGCGGCGCTGATGGCCCGATGACCGACCTTCTGCCACGGCACGTTGTTGACCATGAGGAGCACCCGGTCGAGGGTGAGCTCATGGCGGACGTTAACCGCGGCGACCAGGTGGCCGATGTGGGGAGGGTCGAACGTGCCCCCGAAGACGCCGAGGCGCTCATTGGCCATCCCCGCAACCTATTCGCTCCGAACCATGCGTCCCCGGCGCCCGCCGGGGCCCCACAACCGGTGACTTCTGTCACCTGAGCACCGGATTACAGCGCCAGCCGGGCACTTCGCGGGATTTGCCCTATGGCGATGGTGGAAATTCGCTTCGCTGGGGAAGATGCTCGGGGTACCAATCGTTGAGGAGATTGCCATGACAGATTCAGTAGGTCAGTACCTCAACGAGATCGGCCTCGTGCCGCTGCTCACCGCCGGCGAAGAGCGCGAGCTCTCCCAGGCGGTGGAGGCCGGCGTCCGAGCCCGAACCGCCATCGAAGCGGGCGATGACACGCCCGAGAACCGCCGCCTGGCCCGCAAGGGCGCCGAGGCCAAGGACCGCTTCATCCGGGCCAACCTCCGCCTGGTGGTGTCCGTGGCCCGCCGCTACCCCCTGCCGCCCGCCATGGAGCTGCTGGACCTGGTCCAGGAGGGCAACCTCGGCCTGGAGCACGCCGTCGACAAGTTCGACTGGCGCAAGGGCTTCAAGTTCTCCACCTACGCCACGTTCTGGATCCGCCAGGCCATCGGCCGGGCCCTCGATCAGAAGGCGTCGTTGGTGCGACTGCCGGGCGATCGTTCGGCCAGCCTGCGGGCCGCGCTGCGCCAGGTCTCCGGCGACGGGGACGAGCTCGACGACGAGAACGCCCGCCTCTACCGGCTCACCACGCCCACCTCGCTGGACCGCACCGTGGGTGACGACGACGGCAGCGAGCTGATCGACCTCATCGCCGACGACAAGCCGGGCCCTGAGTCGCTGCTCGTCAACGCCGAAGAGCAGGCCCTGGTGGGCGATCTGCTGGGTGTGCTCGACGAGCGGGCCCGCCACGCCGTGGAGCAGCGCTTCGGCCTGCACGACGGCCGCAAGCGGAGCTACCGCGAGGTCGGCGAGGAGCTCGGGGTCACGGCGGAGGCCGCCCGACGCCTCGTGAAGCGGGCTGTGACCGCCGTGCGTGAGGAAGCTCTCGCTCGCAGCGACGCGGCCTGACAACCCGTCAAGTTTGCCCTAGCCGGGCTGCCGGAAGGGGTCCAAGATGGGGTCAGCCGTCGGAGCAATCCCACTGCTCCGGCGCGAGAAGCCGTGGCACCGCCCGCTCGCCCGGCTTCCTGTCAGACCGGCCGTCCCACCCG
>JBKJIL010000004.1:0-2610 GCA_046598435.1 Acidimicrobiales bacterium | reverse complement strand
GCTGGTGGCCAGCGGAAGTCCCCACCTCTCGCTGAAGCATCCACCTTCGGGTGTCCCCCGGCCGGTGACGGTGGCGGTGTCTGCCAACACCGACTCCGACCGAGGGACTTCTCAATGATCACAGCGAGGGAACGTATGGACATCCTTTCCGCCTACCGCGAGGTCGGCTCCTACCGAGGTGCTGCGGACATCTGCGGCACCACCCACAAGACCGTCAAGCGGGCCGTGCTCGCTGACGCCGCGAAGAACGCGACCGCTGAGAGCGAGATGGTGGTCCACAACTACGACGACGTCCGCGATGTCGTGGCGGAGCGGGTCGCGAAGACGCAGGGTCGGATCAGCGCGAAGCGTCTGCTGCCCGTCGCCAGGGCGGCCGGTTACGCCGGTTCGGCGCGTAACTTGCGGCGCCTCGTCGCCCTGGAGAAGCAGTCGTGGCGTCGGTCGAACCATCGTGGCCGCCGACCGGCGGTGTGGTCACCGGGCGACATGCTGGTGATCGACTGGGGCGAGATCGGGTCGTTGTCGGTGTTCTGCGCGGTGTTGGCGTGGAGCCGCTGGCGGTTCGTGTTCTTCGCTGACAACCAGCGCGCCGACACGACCATGGCTGCGCTCGCCGCGTGTTTCGAAGCGCTCGGCGGGGTCCCCGCGACCGTGCTCTCGGACCGCATGGGCTGCTTGAAGGCCGCGACGGTCGCGGGGCTCGTGGTCCCCACCGCCGGCTACGTGCGCTTCGCGACGCACTACGGGTTCCGACCCGACTTCTGCGAGGGTCATGACCCCGAATCCAAGGGCGTTGTCGAGAACCTCGTCGGCTACGTGAAGTCCGACCTCATGATCCCAGCCGAGCTCACCGCCGGTGACCTGGTCGCCGCGAACGCGGCCGGGGTCGTGTGGCGGGCCGAGGTGAACGCCGCGGTTCACTCCGAGATCAGCGCGGTCCCCGACGAACGGCTCGCAGTCGAGCGGGATCTGTTGAGGGTGTTGCCGGCGCTGCGGGCGACGGTCGGCAAGGTCGTGCTCCGCAAGGTCGACCGCCTCTCGTGTGTCCGGTTCGGTTCGGCCCGCTACTCGGTCCCGGCCCGCCACATCGGCCGCCAGGTCGAGGTCCGAGTCGTCGACGGTGTGCTCGAGGTGATCCTCCTCGGGACTGTCCAAGCCACCCATGCCCTGGTTGCGCCTGGGGAGACATCGATCGTCGATGACCACTACGGCGGACCGAGGCCCGCCACCCCGGCTCGCGCCGTTCGCCCAAAGACGGCGGCGGAGATCGCGTTCTGCGCGCTTGGTCCCGCCGCTGTCGCGTTCATCAAGGCCGCAGCCGCGGCGGGGAACAGCAAGCTGGGAGGCGATCTCGACGAGCTCGCCGCCATGGAAGCAGCCCACGGCCGCGACGCGTTGATCGCGGCGGTCGAGCGCGCCGTCGAGTTCGGTCGTCTCCGGGCGAGCGACGTCCGCTCGATCCTCGCGGCTGGCACTGGTGTCGCCCGCCCGACCCAGCCCGGCGACGCGCTCATCCTTGCGCTGCCTGCGGTCGCGACCCGATCGCTGTCGGACTACGCGATCGGCGAAGCGACATGACCGCCGCGGCACCGGCCCTCGCCACCGACCTCGATGGCGGCCTACGTCGGTTGCGGCTCGGCGCGGTGCGCCGCCTCGCGCCCGAGCTGCTCGTCACCGCCAAGACCCAACGATGGTCACCCGAGGAGTTCCTCCGCACCCTCATCGAAGCCGAGATCGCGTCACGCGACGAGTCCAACGCCAAAGAGCGGCTCAAAGCCGCCGGGTTCCCCGTCACCAAAACCATCGACGAGTTCGACCTCGCCGTGTCGTCGGTCAAACCCGCGACCTTCGGCTACCTCGCGTCGCTCGAGTGGATCACCGCCCACGAGAACGTGTGTCTCGTCGGGCCCGCCGGGACCGGCAAGAGCCACCTGCTCGTCGCGCTCGGTCACGCCGCAGTCGACACCGGGAAACGGGTCCGCTACTTCACCGCGGCCGAGCTCGTCGAGACCCTCTACCGCGGGCTCGCCGACAACAGCGTGGGCCGCGTCATCGAGAACATCCTGCGCGCCGATGTCATCCTGATCGACGAAATCGGGTTCGCTCCGCTCGACGCCACCGGCGCCCAACTGTTCTTCCGGCTCGTCGCCGGCGCCTACGAACGACGCTCGCTCGGCATCGCATCACACTGGCCGTTCGAGGACTGGGGCCGATTCATCCCCGAGCACACCACCGCCGTCAGCCTCCTCGACCGACTCCTCCACCACGCCATCGTCGTCGCCACCCAAGGCGAGTCCTACCGCATGAAGGAGGCACGCGCCACCGACCGAACACCCCCGAACAAGAAGGCCTGAACTACCCCGAGGAACGGGTACTTCTCACGGCCACAACCGGGGACCGCAACTTGGCCATTGACAAGTGGTACGTCGGCTCGTGTTGCGAGCTCGCGGACGCCGTATGGCGGCCGGAAGTCGAGCGGCGCCCGGACGGCGCGGGCGGCGCCTCTTCCCCGCAACGACTGGAGCGTCTCGTCCGAGGGCCACGGGTCCCTCGTGGCTCCTGCGGTGCGGACGTAGATCGCGGGGCGGGACGAACGAAGTGACACATTCC
>JBKJIL010000279.1:0-9811 GCA_046598435.1 Acidimicrobiales bacterium | reverse complement strand
GTTCACCGTGAGCATGGGCGTGGCCGACTCCACCTGGTCGGGGGAGATGACCGACGTGCTGCGCGCCGCCGACCACGCCCTCATGCAGGCCAAGGAGCAAGGTCGCGATCGCCTCGTGATCGCCGACATGCCCTCGACCGACAGCGCGCCGCCGACCATGCCCCTGCCGACGTTCTGAGCCAGGACCGCTGCGGTGCTGTCGAGCGTGCGGCCTGCGGGACCACGGTACGGAACACGGCGCCGTTCATGCCGATTGGCAGAGGCCCTCGACTGCCAGGTCCTGATGCCTGACGAGGCAGGCAGTCAGCTGATCGCCAATCGGCGATCGAGGCTTGCCTCGACGAACGAGAAGGCGCTGTCGGGCGGCGGTAGCTCGCCGCGTCGGGCCGCCGAGATGGCGCTGCACGAGGTGACCACTGCCATGTGGGTGAAGGCCTGCGGCATGTTGCCCAGCTGCTCGCCGCTCGACGGATCGACCATCTCGGCGTAGAGCCCCACGTCGTTCGCGACGCCGAGCAGCCGATCGAGCAGGGTCTCGGCCTCGTCCAGGCGCCGAGCGTGCACGAGCGCATCGAGCAGCCAGAACGAGCAGAGCAGGAAGGCACCCTCGTCTCCGGGGAGGCCATCGGGAGAGCGGTAGCGGTGGACGAACCCGCCGTCGCTCAAGTCGCGCTGGACGACATCGATCGTGGCCAGGACCCTCGGGTCGGCCGGCGGCAGGAACCCGAGCGCGGGCACGAGCAGGGCGGCGGCATCGGCGAGCGGGTACCCGGCGGCCTGCACGAACCAGCCGTCAGGCGACCCCGCCGACAGCAGCCATTCGGCGATCGCATCGCGCTCGGCCCGCCAACTGGTGAGGTCTCCGGCGAGCTGGCCGGCCTCGGCGAGGCGTACGGCTCGATCGAGGGCCATCCAGCAGTTGAGCTTCGAGTGCACGAAGTGTCGCGGCTCGTCGCGGATCTCCCAGATTCCCTGGTCGGGACGGCGCCAGGCCCGCACGGTCAGATCTGCGACCTGGCGGAGGAACTCGGCGTTGTCGACGCTCAACGCTCCGCCGGCGCGGCCGAAGAGGTACCCCGCCTCGAGCAGCTGACCGAGCGAGTCGAGCTGCAGCTGCCCGGCGGCGCCGTTCCCGATCCGCACCGGTGCCGAGCCGCGGTGGCCGGCCAGGTGCTCGAGCTCGAGCTCCGGCAGGAGCCGCTCGCCGGTGACTCGGTACATGATCTGCAGGTCGTCGGGTCGACCGGCGCCGGTGCGCTCCAGCCAGCCCTTGAAGGCGGCCGCTTCAGGGAGGTAGCCGAGCAGCACGAGGGACGCCAGCGTGAGGGTGGCGTCGCGGATCCAGGTGAAGCGGTAGTCCCAGTTGCGGACGCCCCCGATCCACTCGGGGAACGACGTTGTCCCGGCCGCCACGACGGCTCCCGTGGGGGCATAGGTGAGCGCTTTCAGCACCAGCGCGGCGCGGTGGACCCGGCGTTCGTGGTCACCGACGTAGGTGCACCGAGCGAGCCACGCCTCCCAGAACGCGACGGTCTCGGCGAGTCGTGTCGTCATCGCCGCCATGTGGTCGACGACCCCGTCATGAGGTGAAGAGCAGGCGGCCGCGGTCCACTCGACCTCGAGCCAGGCCTCGTCGCCGGCCGTGAGATCCCAGCGTGCGCTCACGTGCCCGCGATCGCCGCCGAGCTCCCGGCTCGCCCGCACCCACAGCGCGTCCGGACCCCCGACGATCGCCGCGGTGGTCGCCGAGGTGAGGGTGAACCTGGGCAGCACGGTGCCGTACTCGAAGCGGGGTCGCAGGCCCACGGCGACGGTGACGCGCCCGGACAGGCACCGTGCCCGCCGGAGCACCGAGGCGTGGTGGTCGACTGCCGCAGGACGCTCGGCATCGAACGGCCGGACCGGCATGCAGTCGGTGAGCTGCAGCACGCCGTCGGAGGTGACGAACGTGGTGGCCAGCACGTTGGTGGCGGGCAGATAGGTGCGGTGGACCTCGCGCACGTCCGCGACTGGCGCGATCTGGAACTGCCCGCCGTCGTCGTCGAGCGATCGGGCAAAGACCGACGGCGAGTCGAACCGGGGAAAGCAGAGCCAGTCGATCGATCCGTCACGGCCCACGAGTGCCAACGAGTGGCAGTCGCCGATCATCCCGTAGTCGCCGATCTGGTTCACTGCGCTCTCCCCACTCGGGATCAGGTCACAGTGAACGCCGCCGTCATGCCTTGGCGGTAGTGGGCGGTGATGTTGCAGATCAGCACGTAGCTGCCCGCTGTCAGGTCGACGGTCAGGGTGGGGGTAGCGCTCTTCTCGATGTCTTCGATCTCGTCCACGGGAGCGAACTCGTCGCTCTCCGCCACATCACCCAGGTCGTCGGTCGGCAGCGCATCGGGTGCCAGGTCGGTCTTGAACACCACGAACTCGTGGGTGGATGGTCCCTGGTTGTCCACCGCGAAGGTGACCTCACCCGCAGGTGCCGAGGCTGCGCTCAGCTCGACGTTGAAGTCGCTCAGTGTCACGTCGACGGTGTCAGCCGCGTTGCCACCAGCAGCGCCGTCATCGTCGGAGTCGCCGCAGCCGGCCAACCCGATCGACACGATCGCCATGGCGACAACCGCAATCTGGATCTTGCGCATCTTCGTCTCGCCCCCGTTGCTCCACGTAGGTCTACGCGGATGGTCCACGATACGTCACTCTTGACCCTCGTTCGCTGGGATCGCGCTGAGAAGCCGGGGCCCGCTCCGGTGCCCACGTTGCCCGCGTCGGCGTCCGATCTGATGCGCGTCATCGACGCCGCTTGCCGGGCCGCCGTCAGTCGGCGTCGCTGTCGATGTTGTCGAACCGCTTGAGCACTGCGTCGAGGGCCGCCCGCTCATCGGCCACGACATCCATCCACACGCTGAGCATGTGCAGACCGGCCTGGGTGACGCCGTACACCTGTCGTGCCGCTCCCGCCGTGGACGAGCTCTCCCACGAGTGCAGGAGCCCATCGGACTCGAGATCCCCGAGCGCCCGATAGACGCTCGGACGGTCGACCGGTCCGAACCCGAGGCGCAGCAACGAGTCCACCAGCCGGTAGCCATGACGGGGTTCCTCGGCCAGGAGCAGGAGCAGGGATGGGTAGAGGAAGTGTCTTGGAGCGGCGATGTCGAAGTGACATCGAGCCGGCACCTCAGGCATCTCCGCACCTCCCGACGAGCTCCGCGACCTCGGAACCAGAGGCCCACACATCCGCCAGTGCGAGCAGTACTGTGCCACACCTGCTCCCGGTTTGTGGGGCGCGAGGGGAGTGGTGTGTCGCATCGGGCTGATGACGAGAGCCGCGACGAGACCACCGCGGCGCTGGCCACCGTCGCGCTGTCTCTGGCTCGTCGCTTCGCCGGCGGAGGCACGCTGTGGTGCTGGTCGCCCGATGCCGTGCACCACGCCCAGCACGTGGCGGTCGAGTTCGTCCACCCGGTGATCGTCGGCACACGGGCCCTGCCTGCGGTGGCTGTGATCGATGCAGATGCGGTGGCCGCTCTGCGCTCGATGGCCCGGTCCGGCGACGCCCTGCTCGTGATCGCTCCGGCCGCTGCGGCGGTGGGCTCGCTTCTGCGTCGGGCGGGCGCCTGGGGCCTCACGACGATCTGGATGGGTGCTGGCCCAGTGCCCACGCGCAACGACGCCGACCACCTCCTCTGGATGGCTGACGACCCGGCGGCGTGGCACGACGGTCGACTCCTGCTCGGCTACCACCTGCTGTGGGAGCTCACCCAGGTGTGCGTGGAGCACCCAGGGCTGCTCACCGAGGGCACCGAGGAGGCGCCGGTGTGCGTCACGTGCTCCGACGAGGGCCGGCTGGGTGAGGTGGTGCGGACCGATGGCGACAGCTCCGCGCGCGGCACGGCGACGGTGCGCACGGCGACCGGCCTCGAGCAGGTCAGCACGATGATGGTCGGTGTGGTGCAACCGGGAGACCTCGTGCTGGTGCACGCTGGCACGGCGATCGCGTTGGTCGACGCGTGACGGACTTCCTGTACCCGTTCATCGACCGCGAGGAGCGAGACGCCGGCTCGCTGGTGGCCGACCTCGCCCGCTCCGCGGCGGCCAAGGCGGCCGACAGCAGTGCCCTGCGAGCCACCACCCTGCACGAGTTGGCCGCGCAGCTCGCCGACGCGGCCGCGGCCATGGCCGAGCGCTTCGTGGCCGGTGGACGGCTGTTCGCCTTCGGCAACGGCGGGAGCTCGACCGATGCCGCAGGCCTCGCCTCGCTGTTCAGCCACCCGCCGACCGGACGCTCGCTGGCCGCCCGCTCACTGGTTGCCGACCAGGCCGTGCTGACGGCCCTCGCCAACGACGTCGGCTTCGAGCTGGTGTTCTCCAGGCAGCTGATGGCCATGGGCCGGCCGACGGACATCGCCCTGGGCATGTCGACGAGCGGCAGCTCCACCAACTTGCTGCGTGCCTTCCACGAAGCGCGCCGCCTCGGGCTCCTCACCGTGGGACTGGCGGGCTACGACGGCGGCACGATGGCCTCGGAGGGCAGCGTCGAGCACTGCCTCGTAGTGCGATCGGCCAGCGTCCACCGCATCCAGGAGGTCCAGAACGCCCTGGTGTTCGATCTGTGGGACCGCACCCAGCGGGCAGCCGAGGAGAGGGAGGACCATGGCCACTGACGCCGATGCCGTGCGGGAGGGCGAGGTGCTCGAGCGCATCGAGGCGTTCCGACGGCGGCGGCCGCGCCTCAGAGACGAGATCATCACGCTGGCCCATGGGGCCGGAGGGAAGTCGTCTGCGGCGCTGATCGATGCCGTGTTCCTCGAGGCGTTCACGAACGACGCGCTGGCGCCGTTGGCCGACGCAGCCTGCCTGGCTCTGCCGAGTGGCGAGCGCCTCGCGTTCAGCACCGACTCCTTCGTCGTGCGGCCGCGCTTCTTCCCCGGAGGTTCGATCGGACACCTGGCGGTCCACGGCACGGTGAACGACGTCGCCATGCTCGGGGCGCGGCCTCGTTGGTTGTCGGCGGCCTTCGTGATCGAGGAGGGCTTCGCTGTCGCCGAGCTGCGGGACATCGTGGCCGACATGGCCGACGCAGCCCGACGGGCTGGGGTCAGCATCGTCTCTGGCGACACCAAGGTGGTCGACCGGGGCGCAGCCGACGGCCTGTACATCACGACCGCCGGCGTGGGTGTGATCCCCGAGGGGCGGGCGCTCGGACCGGACCTGGTCCGCGCTGGCGACGTGGTGCTCGTCTCCGGCACCATCGCCGATCACGGGATGGCGGTGATGCTCGCCCGTGGCGACCTGGCCCTCGAAGCCGACATCCGCTCCGACACGGCGCCGCTGGGCGACCTGATGGAGGTCCTCCTGTCGGCGGCGCATCCACCCGCTGGCTGCGCGACCCCACTCGGGGCGGGCTCGGGACCGTGTGCAACGAGCTCGCTCAGGCCACCAACCTGGCTGTGGTGCTCGACGAGGAGCGCCTCCCGATCGACCCTGCCGTGAACGCCGCCTGCGACCTGCTGGGCATCGATCCGCTCTACGTCGCCAACGAGGGCAAGCTCGTGGCGATCGTCGCGCCCGAGGAAGCCGACGACGCGCTGGCCGCCATGCGCGCTCACCCGGTAGGAGCCGGGGCGGCGGCCATCGGCGAGATCCACGCTGACCCGGAGGGCATCGTCGTGCTGCTCACCACCTTCGGTGGCACCCGCATCGTCGACATGCTCGTGGGCGACCCGCTCCCCAGGATCTGCTGATCCGGCCGTGACCGCCTCGGCACCCGCTCGCCACCGGATCCGCGTCACCGGCACCGTGCAGGGCGTGGGGTTCCGACCCTTCGTCTACCGCCACGCCACGCGGCTCGGCCTTCGCGGTTGGGTGCGCAACGACAGCCGCGGGGTGCTCCTCGAGGTGGAAGGCGACGAGGAGGCCCTGGCCGAGCTGGCCCGGATCCTTCGGGACGACCCTCCTCCGTTGGCGCGCGTCCGGGAGGTGACCGCGAGCGTGGTGCCCCCTGCGGGCGATCACGGCTTTGCCATCGTGCACACCGATGGCGGCGGCGCGCCGACGGCGCCGGTGAGCGTCGACACCGCCACCTGTGCGGCCTGTCTCGCTGAGATCGACGACCCGTCCGACCGCCGGTTCCGGTACCCGTTCACCAACTGCACGGACTGCGGGCCCCGATACACGATCGTGCGAGCGGTTCCCTACGACCGGCCGGCCACCACCATGGCCGGCTTCACGATGTGCGCGGCGTGCCAGGCCGAGTACGACGACCCTGGCGATCGACGCTTCCACGCGCAGCCCAACGCGTGTCCCACCTGTGGGCCACAGCTGTGTTGGACCCCGACGACAGCGGCCACCGGTGGGCCGTCGCTCGAGGGTGACGCGGCGCTGTCTGCGGCTGTGGGCGCGCTGCGGGCGGGCCACGTCGTGGCCGTGAAGGGCATCGGCGGGTTCCACCTTGCTGTCGACGCCACCCAGCACGATGCCGTTGCCGAGCTGCGCCGCCGCAAGGCCCGTGACGACAAGCCGTTCGCGGTCATGGTCGCAGATCTGGCTGCCGCGCAGCAGCTGTGCGAGCTGTCGCCGCCCGCCGTCGCCGCTCTCATGTCGCCCGGTCGACCGATCGTGATCGCCGCCCGTCGTCCCGGTCGCGCCGTGGCCGCGTGTGTGGCCCCTGGCCTGATGGAGCTGGGTGTGCTGCTCGCCTACTCGCCCCTGCACCACCTGCTCGTGTCGGGTGTCGGTGGCCCGCTCGTGATGACGAGCGGGAACGTGAGCGACGAGCCCATCGCCCACGAGGACGACGATGCCTGGATGCGCCTGGCGCCGCTCGTGGACGGGGTGCTCGGCCATGACCGCGGGATCCACATCCGCTGCGACGACTCCGTGGTGCGGGTTGTCTCCGGCGGGCGCACACAGGTGCTGCGACGGTCCCGGGGGCTGGCACCGGAGCCCATCGCGCTCGTCGTCCCCGCCCGTCAGCCGGTCCTCGCGGTGGGTGCCGAGCTGAAGAGCACGGTGGCCGTCACCTTGGGCGCCGACGTCGTCGCCAGCCACCACCTCGGTGATCTCGAGCACCTGGCCACCTACCGATCGTTCCTGCAGGCCATCGACCACCTGTGCGGGCTCTACGACGTGCGCCCGGAGGTGGTCGCCCACGACCTGCACCCCGAGTACCTCTCCAGCAAGCTGGCCATGGACCTCGACCTCACGGCCGTGGCCGTGCAGCACCACCATGCCCACATCGCCTCGTGCCTCACGGAGCACGGCGTCCCCGGTCCTGTGCTGGGCCTCGCCTTCGATGGTCTGGGATACGGCCCGGACGGCACGCTGTGGGGTGGAGAGCTCCTCGTCGCCGACCTTCGCGGGTTCGACCGGGTCGGCCATCTGCTCCCCATCACGATGCCGGGCGGCGCGGCGGCCATTCGGGAGCCGTGGCGGATGGCGGTGGCGTGGGCGGCGATGGCTGGAGTCGAGGACGGCCTCGCGGACGTACGCCGCGTCGCGGTCCGCGCGCTGGCCACGCAGGGCCAAGGTCCCGTCACCACGAGCATGGGCCGTCTGTTCGACGCGGTGGCCGCACTGCTCGGCGGGCGCGCCGCTGTGACCTACGAGGCCCAGGCCGCCATCGAGCTCGAGATGCTCGCCCGCAGGGTGCCCCGAGATGAGGCGCCCCAGTTCGAGGAGGACCTGCTCCGCGCCGACGGCGACCAGCTGCTGATCGATCCCACCTCGCTCGTGGCACGGGTGGTGCACGAGCGCGGCCGGGGCACCCCGACGCCGCTGGTGGCGGCCGGCTTCCACGAGGCCATCGGACGCGCCGCGGCGGCCGCCGCCATCGAGCTGACCCGGGAGCATGGCCTGGCGACCGTGGCCCTGTGCGGTGGCGTGTTCCAGAACCAGCGTCTCACCGAGGTGGTGGAGGAGGCGCTCACCTTGGCCGGCCTCGTGGTGCTCACGCACAGGGTGGTCCCGCCGAACGACGGGGGCATCAGCATCGGTCAGGCGGCAGTGGCCGCCGCCATGGCCTGAGCGGGGCGCTGGTGCCGAGCCGGGACGTCGGGGGGACGTCGTCGGGGTAGGTGGCAAATGCACTCATTTACGTCACCGTCACATCGGTGCAGTCTGGGGAGGCGCTGGGGGGCGCCCCGATGCCTCCGCGCGGGGGAGGTCACCGTTGTCCGCGACCACGCAAGCTCCGTCGGACGAGACCGTCATCCATGTGCTGTGGATCAACGCCGGGTTGAGCTGTGACGGCGACTCGGTCGCCCTGACCGGAGCGACGCAGCCCAGCATCGAGGAGATCGCCCTCGGTGCCTTGCCGGGCCTCCCGAAGATCGCCGTGCACTGGCCGCTGATCGACTTCGAGTGCGGACCCAACGGCGGTGCCGACGACTTCCTCGAGTGGTTCTTCAAGGCCGACCGCGGTGAGCTGGAGCCGTTCGTGCTGATCGTCGAGGGGTCGATCCCCAACGAGGCCATCAAGCGCGAGGGCTACTGGTGCGGGTTCGGGAACAACCCCGACACCGACCAGCCGATGACGACGAGCGAGTGGCTCGACCGGCTGACCCCCAAGGCGCTGGCGGTGCTGGCCGTGGGCACGTGCGCCACCTACGGCGGCATGCACGCCATGGCTGGCAACCCCACGGGGGCGATGGGGGTGCCCGACTACCTCGGGTGGGACTGGACGTCCAAGGCCGGCATCCCGATCGTGTGCGTGCCGGGCTGCCCCGTGCAGGGCGACAACCTCTCCGAGACGATCCTGTACCTGCTCTACCAGGCCACTGGGCAGGCCCCGATGATCCCGCTCGACGACGCGCTGCGGCCGCAGTGGCTGTTCGGGGCCACGGTGCACGAGGGCTGCGATCGCGCCGGGTACTACGAACAGGGCGACTTCGCCACGGAGTACGGCTCGCCGAAGTGCATCGTCAAGCTCGGTTGCTGGGGCCCGGTGGTGAACTGCAACGTGCCCAAGCGGGGCTGGATCAACGGCGTCGGCGGCTGTCCGAACGTGGGCGGCATCTGCATCGGGTGCACCATGCCCGGCTTCCCCGACAAGTTCATGCCCTTCATGGACGAGCCACCGGGTGCACGGGTCTCGACCGCGGCGAGCGGGTTGTACGGCACCGCCGTGCGCGGCCTGAGGAAGATGACCAACCGCACCGTGAACAAGGAACCGAAGTGGCGGACGAAGGGGTCCGAGCTGACCTCCGGACACACGAAGACCTGGAGCTGATCGATGGCCGCGACCATGAAGCCAAGCAAGACGCCCGATGCCAACGGCCTCGTCGACATGGCGTGGGATCCGATCACCCGCATCGTCGGGAGCCTGGGGATCTACACCAAGATCGACTTCGGCAAGGGGGTCGTGGCCGAGTGCCAGAGCACGTCGTCGATCTTCCGTGGCTACAGCATCTTCATGAAGGGCAAGGACCCGCGCGACGCCCACTTCATCACGAGCCGCATCTGTGGGATCTGCGGTGACAACCACGCCGTGTGCTCCTGCTACGCCCAGCAGATGGCCTACGGCGTGCGTCCACCGAACCTCGGGGAGTGGATCGTCAACCTCGGCGAGGCGGCCGAGTACATGTTCGACCACAACATCTTCCAGGAGAACCTGGTGGGGGTCGACTACTGCGAGAAGATGGTCGCGGAGACGAACCCCGGCGTGCTCGAGCAGGCCAACCGCACCGAGGCTCCCCACTTCGAGGCGCACGGATATCGCACGATCGGCGACATCATGCGGTCGCTCAACCCGTTCTCCGGTGAGTTCTACCGCGAGGCCCTCCAGGTGTCGCGGTACACGCGGGAGATGTTCTGCCTCATG
>JBKJIL010000173.1:0-5720 GCA_046598435.1 Acidimicrobiales bacterium | reverse complement strand
TTCGACGTCGACCGGCGCACTGGGCGCATCGTGGTCGAGGGAGTCGCGCTGATCGAGACGGTCAGCAACCGCTCTCGCCCGCTTCGCTCCCCATGTCCGAAACCAGCCAGCCATGCTGTCTCCTCAGCAGATCGTACGGTGATCGTGCGGTGACCGTGCGGTGATCGTACGGCGGCCAGCAGCACGCACAGAGATTTGGAGATCGACCGATACGGGCCGCCTGTCCAGCTCTGCCGGCGGTGGTACGGCCGTGGTACCCGTCGCTCGTAGCGTCACCCTGCAAAGGGGGGATGCGATGACCCTGTGGCGACATCGACGGGCGGCAGGACGGCGGCGTCCGGCCGGAGACGAAGGCTGCGAGCACGACCTCGTCGCCGGACGGTCGCCCCGGCCAGCGCGTGACGAGGGCACCGGCGCCGCAGATGCGGCCGTTGTCATCGATCTCACGGCGGGGATGGGCTGGGCATCTCGCATCGAGCCCGACTCGGTGCGGGCGGCCGAGCTGGCGGAGCGGTTCCGTGCTCGGACCGCCCGCCTCGAGGCGCAGCGAGACCTGACCAGGTTGCGAGCTCGGCATTGGAGCGCGGACCGCGTGCTCGAGGAAGGCCGCACGATCGCTGAATGGTGGGAGCACCCCGAAGCGGATCCCTACGCCGTCCTCGGACTGCTGCCAGGTGCCCGGCTCGAGGAGGCAGCCGCGGCGCGGCGCCGTGTCGCCCAGGCGTACCACCCCGACCGCGTGGCCTCGGACGACGATCCCGGGGTCGCGGTGCGCCGGATGGTCGCCGCCAACGCCGCCTACGACCGCCTGCGTCGCGCCCTGCTCACCATCGGCTGACCTCGAGAGCGCACCTCGCCTGCCCGGCCGCCCGGTCAGCCAGACGCGAGCGCTTCCTCGAGGGCACGGACAAGCTCATCTCCACGGGCTTCGGCCCGCCATCGGGCTGACTGGGTCCACTCCTCGTAGATCGCCTCGGGCAGGAAGGGATCGCGGTGCGCCTCCACCGCGGCCTCCAGCAACGCGACGCGGCCTGGCCCAGGCGCTGCGGCGAGCGCTCGACGAGCACTGGTCTCGAGCACGTGGTGATCCACGACGACCTCGGCGGCCAGCTCCACGCGCTCCCCGTGGCGGAGCACGATGGGGCCTGCCGCCTGACGGACGCGGGTGAGCACGTTGCGGAGGCGGCGGCGGGCCACCTCGGGAGACGCTTCGGGCCAGAGCACGTCGGTGAGCTCCTCGACGTGCACCGCGCGGCGAAGCGCCACGAGCGCAACCGCGGTGGAGGCCGCTCCTGTAGGGAGGTCGATCGGCTCGCCGTTGACGAGCACCCTGAGCCCGCCGAGGAGCCGGATCTCCGCCCGGGGCGATGTTCCCTGCTCGTGCGCGGATCGGTGCATGGCTGCCGCGACCTCGGGTCCTGACCGCGCACCGAGCACCGCCAGCAGATCGTCGCGCAGCCGCTCGACCTCGGGCGGGCTGAGCCGGAGACGGTCAGCGAGCGAGAGCACCGGTACCTGATCTGCGGCCGAGAGCGCCACCTCGAGGCCTTCGGGGCCGAGCTGGGCCCACGCCGGGTCGCCACTCGCGACGACCATGCCAAGGCGGGTGAGCGTGAGTCGAGCCGCTCGAGCGACGCCGAGCAGGTTCTCGTCGCGCTCCTCCGACAGCTCGCTCAGCAACGTCGCGCCTCTGCTGACCTCGCCGTCGGCGAGGAGTCGCCGGGCGTACAGAAGTCGGGTCTGGCCCCGCACGACCTGCTGGTCGCCCGCTCGTTCGATGGCGCGCTCGAAGCAAGCGTCGCGGTCCTCGTGCGGCGCCAGGAGGGCACCACAACGGGCGACCGTGGCGCGGAGGCGACCGTCGGCGAGCGGAGCGGACGATTCGATCACCCCCAGGAGCACCGAGGCGTCGTCCCTCCGCCCAACCGCGACGTATGCCGCGAGGAGGCTGTGGTGGAAGAGGGTCACCGACGGAGCGAGCGTGCTCCCCGCTTCGATCAGAGGTTCCAGGAGCTCGATCACTCGCACCGGGTCGCCCGACCACAGCTCGACGGTGGCGAGCGCGCTGAGGGCGCTGGTGCGGAATGCCCCCGTTCGAGAACCCCCAGCATCGAGCACCACCTGCGCGCTGGCCCGGCAGCGATCCACGTCACCGAAGAGGCCGTGCGTGTTGGCGAGCTCCGAGTAGGCGAACAGGAGCGCCACCCGATGGCCCATGTGCTCGGCCAGGTCCTTCGCCTCCGAGGCGAAGATGAGCGCGCGCGTCGGGCGGCCGGCCCGACGCTCCGCCACCGAGAGCGCGCACAGGGGCATGGGCAGCGCGCCGATGGCTCCGCTGCGGCGCAACGCGCCGATGAGCCCGTGCAGGAGCGGCACCGCGACGTCCTGGCGCTCCACCCAGATCAGCGGCAGCGCGACTGTCGTGACGAGCAGGGACAGATCCCCTGCAGAGGATGCGTCGGCGGCGACGGCATCGGCCAGCTCGAGGATCGGGCCGATGTCAGTCGACCGACCCGTGGCGAGGGCCAGTGCCGTCTCTCCGGCCGTGAGCATCTGGTGAAGGGGATCGCCCTCTGGCAGCGTTGCTGCGGCGATGCGGTGGCGGGCCGCGTCCAGCGCGGCCTGGGCGTCGTCGATCCGGCCTGCGAACATGGCCGCCGGCATCAGCAGGAGCAGCGCCGCGGCCGCCACCTCCGGCGAATCGTCGCCGGCCTGCTCCACCGCCGCCTCCAGGTGCAGGGCGCTCTGGCGGCCATTGCCGAGCACGGCGTGGATCCGGCCGAGGAGCAGCTCGGCTCTGGCCGCGTGCTCGCAGCCGGCCCGCAGGGCACGGGCCTGGGTCGCGACCGCGCTCGCCCGCTCGACCTGCCCCGAGTCGAGCCAGGCCTGGCCGGCGCCGAGGAGCGCATCGGCCCTGTCGCCGTCGGTGCTCGCGGCCGCGATGGCCTCGAGCGCGGCGGCGATGTCGACCAGGCTGCCCCGCTGGTGGGCTCGGTCAAGGGCACCGTCGAGGTCGGCGTGAGCTCGCTGCGGTCTCGGCTCCCCGCCGGGCTCCGGTTCCCTGGCTCGTCTGGCACCCGGGAGGTCGAGACTGCCGGCGGCGTCGGGATCTTGGATGACGACGATCCCAACGGCGGCGCCGTCGAGGCGGCGGCACGCGTACGCGAGGGCCGCGGCGGTACCCCGGTCGAGCAGGTGGGCGTCCTCGACGATGACGAGGATCGGTTGGCGCTCGGCGGCAAGGAGCAGCAGGCTGCGGAATCCAGCGGCCACCGCCAGGGCGTCGCCTCCCGGAGGTCCCAAGGCGAGCGCCCCTTGGAGTGCTCGGGCCTGGACGGGTGGTAGCTCCTGGATGAGTGGGAGCAGGGGCGAGCAGAGCTCCGCCAGCGCCGCGTAGGCCACCAGCTGCTCGTCGACGGAGGCTCGCACCACTGTCGATCGGACTCCCACGGGAACGCTCGGCAGGGTAGGCGGCTCGCCGCGCCGCTCGACCACGAGGCAGCCACCCCGCCCTCGTTCGAGCTCTTCGAGAAGCTCCCTCACCAGCAACAGCCCCCGTTGCCCGCGACGTCGATGTCTGCCGTCCGCCGGGCCGACTCTAGCCATCAGGGCACGACGCGCGACCTGGGGGCCGCGTGCACGAGAGCCGCCGCCTTGGGACAGAACCGTCCGACAAGGGAGAATGCACGCATGACCGACACCCCGTGGCGCGGAGATGCCTGCTCGCTCGTCGATGCCTTCCGGGCGGGGGAGCGCTCCCCGTTGGAGGAGCTCGACGCCACCCTGGCGGCCATCGACTCGACGGCGCTGAACTGCTTCTCCCACGTCGACGCCGATCGGGCCCGCGCCGCGGCTCAGGCGGCCGACGTGTCGCTGCCCTTCGGTGGGGTGCCCACGGCCATCAAGGAGCTCGATCCGGTGGAGGGCTGGCCCTGGACGGAGGCCTCGCTCGTCTACAAGGACCGCATCGCGTCACATTCGTCCCACCAGATCCTTCGCCTCTTCGAGCGGGGCGGCGTGGTGCCGGTCGGCAAGACGACGGCCAGCGAGTTCGGGGGGCTCAACGTCAGCGTCACGAAGATCAACGGCGTCACCCACAACCCGTGGCGGCACGGGCGCACGGTCGGCGGTTCCTCGGGTGGCTCGGCGGCCGCGGTGGCCGGCGGGCTGGTCAGCCTGGCCACGGGCGGCGACGGCGGCGGGTCCATCCGGATCCCCGCCGGGTACACGGGCCTCCTCGGCATGAAGGGCACCTTCGGTCGCATCCCCCGGGGCCCGCACGCCTTCATGCGCCCGAACACGGTGGTGCTGGGCAACCTCTCGCGCTCGGTGCGCGACGCGGCCCGCTACTACGACGTGTGCGCGGGCTCGCACCTGCACGACCCCTCCAGCCTGCCGTCCCACGGTCGTTGGGAGGCGGGGCTGGGCTCGCAGGACCTGAAGGGATTGCGCGTGGCGGTCGTCCCGGCCTTGGGCGGCGTCACCCTCGAGCCCGGGGTGGAGGACCGCATCCGAGCCGAGGCCAAGCAGCTGATGGCCGACACCGGGATGGTGGAGGTCGACGTGCGCGTCGATCCGCCGAACCTGGCCGCTCAGTGGATGATGGGCAACCTGGCGACGCTGCTGGCCGACCTGGGCGACGCCTGGCCGGCCTGCTCCGACGAGCTCACCGACGAGGTGGCCGTGGGCCTGCACCTGGCCGAGGCCATGTACAACCTGCGCACGGCCGCCGTCGCCGAGGAGCTGCGCATCCAGGCCAACGAGGTGATGGCCCGTGCGTTCGAGCAGGCCGATCTGATCATCGCGGCCACCAACCCTGGTCCGGCCTTCGCGGCCGAGTCCTCGACCAGCAACCCGCAGGCCCCGATCATCGACACCCTGTTCTCGAGCGGCCCGGCGCGCTACGCCGTGCGCGCGCTGCTCGGCGGGGTGCGGGTGCTGGCCGGAGCCATCCCGAAGCTGCCCTCCACCGTGCTCGGCCAGGCCGAGTCGAGGTTCCCCGACCTCGTCAACATGGGCGCGCTCACGATCATCGCCAACATCTACGGCAACCCGGCCGTGTCGATCCCGGCCGGCACGGTCGACGGGCTCCCCGTGGGCATGCAGGTGCTGGCCCCGCACCACCGCGACGAGGTGCTCTTCGATGTCGCCCTTGCCGTCGAGCGCGAGCGCCCCTGGCCGCTGGTGGCGCCGGCGGTCTCGGCGTAGGTCCTCGACGCTCTGGCAGGATGCCGCCATGGCGAGATTCAAGGTCGGGGACAAGGTCATCATCACCGAGGGCGACTACAAGGGCGAGCGCGGTGCGATCGTCGACGAGAAGCTGCTGACCGATGGTCTGGTGGTGGCCCTTGCCAAGAACGGCAAGGAGATCAAGACCCACGAGGATCACGTCAGCCTGGCCGACGACGACTGACGCACCTTCGGCGAGCGTCGCGACGCCCGCTTCGACCCGGCAGGACGCGCTCAGATATGGTTTCTGCTCCTACCCGGCGCTCGTAGCTCAATTGGAGAGAGCATCTGACTACGGATCAGAAGGTTGGGGGTTCGAGTCCCTCCAAGCGCGCAGAGAACATGCAGGTCAGGGCCTAGGGGTCCTGACCTGCGGTCGTTTTGAGCAGCAGAGTTCCATGCGGCTTCCATGCGGCGCCCCGGAAAGGCCCTGCCACCGGCACGCCCGTCCATCAACTAGCCAGCCTGGGTGACGCCCCGATGCGGTGAAT
>JBKJIL010000114.1:0-7675 GCA_046598435.1 Acidimicrobiales bacterium | reverse complement strand
GGCGGACGCGCCCCCTGCGTCGCGGTCGTCTGACGTCAGCGCCGTGATGACCGCCTCGGCGAGCTTCGGCTGCCGCTCCATGGTGGCGACGGCGCGCCGCAGCACGTCGTAGACGCGCTCGGCCGTCGTCTCGCCACGGGGCGCCCGAGCGGTGACGCGTCGCTCGAGGTCCTCCATCCACTCGACCATGGCGGCGGCCAGCAGGGCGTCCTTCGAGGGGAAGTACCGGTAGATCGTGCCCAGCGCCACCTCGGCGCTGGCCGCCACGTCGCGCATCTGCACGGCGTCGTAGCCGCCCTCCGAGCCCAGCTGCAGCGCGGCGACGAGCACCCGCTGGCGGCGGGCGGCCTGGCTCTTCGTGAGCGCGTCTGCCGAGCTGACCATGGCCGGAACCTACCGCCCGGCCTTGACGAGGTCGCGGAAGGGGGTGTCCTTGTCGAGGCGGGCCTCGGGCGGAAGGCCCAGCACCCGCTCCCCGATGATGTTGGCCTGCACCTGGTCCGACCCGCCGGCGATGCGCAACGACGGCGCGTGGAGGAACTTGGTGGTCCACACCCCGCCGTTGGGGAGGTGGGGGCCGGCCAGCATCCCGGTGGGGCCCTGCACGTGGATGGCGGCGGTGGTCATCTGCTGCATGAACCGGGCGTAGGCCAGCTTCATCACGGAGGTCTCGGCGCCGGGTCGGGTGCCCTGCGAGAGCGCCGTCTGCGAGCGCAGCCGCAAGTAGCGCAGCAGCTCGCTCCGAACGTGGGCGTCGACGACGGCCTGGCGGGTGAGGGCGTCGCCGGCCCTGCCGAACTGGCGAGCCAGCGCGATGAGCCCCGGCGGATCGGCGCCTCCGGAGCCGCCCGCGATCGCGGTGCGCTCGCTGGCCAGCGTCGTCTGCGCCACCCGCCAGCCCTCCCCCACGGCGCCGACCACGTTGCCGACGGGAATTCGCACCTCGTCGAGGAACACCTCGCTGAAGTGGGCGTCACCGGTCATCTGGCGCAGGGGTCGGATCTCGATGCCGGGGCTGGCCATGTCGACGAGGAAGTAGGTGATGCCCTGGTGCTTGGGCGCGTCGGCGTCGGTGCGGGCCAGGAGGATGCCCCACTCGGCGCGCTGCGCGGTCGAGGTCCACACCTTCTGCCCGGTGACCACCCAGGTGTCGCCGTCGAGCACGGCCCGGGTGCTGACGTTGGCGAGGTCGGAGCCGGCCTCAGGCTCGCTGAAGAGCTGGCACCACACCTCCTCGCCCCGGAGCATGGGGGGCAGGAAGCGGCGGCGCTGCTCGTCGGTGCCGTGGGCCAGGAGCGTGGGGCCCACCATGCCGATGGCGATGGCGAACACGCCGTTGGAGACACCGAAGCGGGCCTGCTCCTGGTTGAAGATGGCGGCGTCGATCGGCTGGCCGCCCCGCCCACCCACGCTGGTGGGCCAGGTGATCCCCGCCCAGCCGCCCTCGGCCAGTCGAGCCTGCCAGGCGCGGCAGCGCGTCACGTAGACGTCTTCGGTGTAGGCCGACGTCCAGATCCCGGCCGAGAAGTCCTCGGGATGGCCCTTCGGGATGGCGTTGGCCTCGAGCCAGGCTCGGGCCGCGGCCCTGACCTCCGTCTCTCGGGGGGTGTCCTCGAAGTCCACCACCGCAGACTAGAACACGTTCTAGTTCCGGTCGACTGGCTACAGCTGGATCTGGACGTGCACGCGCTCGGCTCGGATGGGCGCCACGAGCTTTGTGGCCACGGCCTGATGGGCCGGGTGGTCGGCGTAGGCCAGGTAGCCGGCGCCGTCCTCGAAGTCGGCGATGACGGCGAAGTCCCACCGGTCGTCGCCGAGGCGCAGATCGGGGCCGGCCGCGTAGGCCTTGATGCTCGGGATCTGCGGGGGCAGGGCGCGCAGCGCGTCGGTCACCGCCGCGACCTGTGCGTCGGTGGTGCCGTCCACCCAGCGGAACATGGCGGTGTGGCGGATCATGAGTCGGTGAGCGCTCCTTCGAGCTGGGCCTCGCTGGGCGAGCCGGTCTGGTGGCGACGCTCCCACAGCGTCGTGAGGAACCGTTCCACGCCCTCGATGACCTTGGCGGCACGAGGCGACGGGAACACCTCGAAGGCGTGTTGCGCCCCCTGCATCTCGGCGTAGAGGACGGGTGCTTGGGACACCGCCCGGAGGCGCTCGGCGAAGACGCGGGCGTCCTCCACCGGAGCCAGGGTGTCCTTGTCGCCGTGGATGACGAGGAACGGCGGCGCCCCGGCGTGGACGTGGTGGACGGGCGACGCCTCGCGGAACCGCTCCGGCTCGTCCTCGACGAAGGCCTTGAGCACGATGGGCTCCAGGAACTTGCGGAAGATGTCCGGGTCGGCACCGAAGGCCCCGTCGGGGGTGAAGTCGTACACGCCGTAGAACGGCACGGCAGCGGCCAGGCTGGTGTCGGCCTCTTCGAAGCCGGGCTGGTAGCGCGCCTCGTTCTGGGTGAGCCCCATGAGCGCCGCCAGGTGCCCGCCGGCCGACCCGCCGGTGACGCAGATGAAGCCCGGGTCGATGCCGTACTCGTCGGCATGCTCCCGGATCCAGGCCAGGCCCCGCTTGAGGTCGATGAGGTGATCGGGAAAGGCCACGCCCGGGCTCAGCCGGTAGTTGACGTTGAACCCCACCCAGCCCTGCGCGGCCATGTGCCCGAGGAGGGGCAGGCCCTGCTCCCGCTTGTCGCCCAGCACCCATCCCCCGCCGTGGACCTGGACGATGGCGGGGCGCCGCGCCCCACCGCCGGGAACCGGCGCGCTGGGCCGGGTGACGTCGAGGCGGAGCGTCTTGCCCCCCACACGAGCGAAGGGCACGTTGCGTTGGATCGTCACGCCGTGACGCCGTCCGAGGAGGAACGGGAAGACCAGCTGGCGGAGCGGGAAGCGCGGAGCGTCCGGGCCGGGCTCGAGATCGGCGAGGGCGCCGTGCATGAGCAGCACCGTGCGCCGCGTCGTCCAGGCGATCGACGCAAGCAGCACCTCGGTGACGGCCATGAGTGCCAGCCCGATCACGCCGACCGGCTGGTCGAGGGCGCCGTTGGCCACCAGCACCCCCGTGGTCACCGCCCCGAAGACGAGGTTGTGCCATACGAGCTCGATGGTGAGCCACGATGCGAAGAAGCTCCAGAGGAAGACCAGGGGCGGCCCCTTCCGAGGCGCCAGCGCGTTGAGGGCGTACACGACGCCGAGGACCCCGAGGACGAGCAGCACCCAAGCCATGGCCACAGTGTGCCCGTCACCACGGGCCGACACCCACTCACGCGCCTAACGTCGCGGTCATGGAACGACTCTCTGGGCTCGACGCCTCATTTCTCTACTTCGAGACGCCGAGCATGCACATGCACGTGGCCATGACGGCGATCTTCGACCCGTCGACGATGCCCGGCGGGTACGACTTCCAGTCGATCAAGGACTTCATCTCGTCGCGGCTGCACCTCGTGCCCCCGTTCCGGCGGCGCGTCGTGCAGGTGCCGTTCCGGCTCAACCACCCGATCTGGGTGGAAGATCCCGACTTCGACCTCGATTACCACATCCGCCGGGTGGGGGCGCCGGCGCCCGGCAGCCACCGGGAGCTCGCCGAGCTGGCCGGTCAGATCGCCAGCACCCCGCTCGATCGCAGCCGGCCCCTGTGGGAGCTCTACGTCGTCGAGGGCCTGGCCGACGGCAACATCGGCGTCATCACCAAGATGCACCACTGCGCCGTCGACGGCGTGTCCGGGGCCGAGCTGATGGTGAACCTGTTCGATCTCGAGCCGGAGGGCCGCGTCCTCGATCCCCCCGAGCAGCGCACCCCCGAGCCGATCCCCGGCGACCTCGAGATGGTGGGTCACGCCCTGCGCTCGCGGGCGCGGCGTCAGCTGGGGCTGCTGCCGCTCATCGGCACCACGGCTCGCACGGTGGGCACCCTGGTGTCGCGCCACCGCGATCCCGACGCCATCGTCGGCGCGGTGCCGCTCACGGCGCCCAACACGCCCTGGAACGCGCCGATCACCCCCCACCGGCGCCTCTCGTTCACCCGGGTGTCTCTGGACGACGTGAAGACGGTCAAGAACGCCGTCGGCTGCACCGTGAACGACGTCATCCTCGGCCTCATGGGTGGCACGCTGCGTCGCTACCTCGAGAAGCACGGCGGGAACCCCACCGAGCCGCTCATCGCCGTCTGTCCCGTGTCGGTGCGCGGCGACGACGAGCACGGTCAGATGAACAACAAGGTCTCGGCCATGTTCACCTCGCTGGCCACCGACGTGGACGACCCCATCGAGCGGCTGCGCACCATCAACCGGGTCACCCGGGGGGCCAAGGAGGACCACAATGCGCTCGGCGCCCACCTCCTGCAGGACTGGGCCGAGCACGCCGCCCCCACCACGTTCGCGCTGGCGGCCCGGCTGTACTCCAGCCTGAACCTGGCCAGCCACCGCCCGATCCACAACGTGGTCATCTCGAACGTGCCGGGCCCGCCGTTCCCGCTCTACTACGCGGGCGCCCAGCTGAAGTACACGCTGCCCATGGGCCCCGTCATGGAGGGTGCCGGCCTCAACATCACCGTGCTCTCGTACATGGAGAACGTGGACATCGGCTTCATGGCCTGCCGCGAGCTGGTGCCCGACGTGTGGGACCTGGCCGACTACGTCCAAGACGCCATGGCGGAGCTGCTCCTCGCTGTGACCGACCTCGACGCCGACGATGACGCGCCCGCCGCGGCCTCACCGGCGCTGGCTCGCTCGACGAAGGCGTCGACCAAGAAGGCGCCGGTGGCCAAGAAGGCGCCGACCAAGAAGGCGCCGGTGGCCAAGAAGGCGCCGGTGGCCAAGAAGGCGCCGACCAAGAAGGCGCCGGTGGCCAAGAAGGCTCCAGCCAAGAAGGCCACAGCGCGGAAGCGGCCCCCGCGCTGATCTGACGGGTCATCAGATCCTGATCTAACGTCGCAGCATGGCGTACAACATCGCCGACCTCTTCGAGCACACCGTCGACTCGGTGGCCGATCGCGAGGTCCTGGTCGTGGGGGACGAGCGGCGCAGCTACGGCCAGCTCGAGGAGCGGGCCAACCGGCTCGCCCACCACCTCGCCGCCCAGGGCGTCGGCGCCGGCGATCACATCGGCGTCTACGGCTCCAACAGCGTCGAGTGGATCGAGGCCGCGCTGGCGGCCTACAAGGTTCGTGCCGTCCCGGTGAACGTCAACTTCCGCTACGTCGCCGACGAGCTCCGGTACCTCTTCGACAACGCCGACCTCAAGGCCGTCGTGTACGACCGCGAGCTGGCGCCGCGGTTGCTCGACGTGCGCGAGTCGCTGCCGCTGCTGCGCCACCTGATCCACATCGACGACGGCACGGCGGCACCCGTCGACGATGCCCTCGCCGCACTGGGATCGGTGGCCTTCGAGGACGCCATGGCGTCCGGGTCACCGGTGCGCGACTTCGCGCCGCGCTCCGCCGACGACCACTACGTGCTCTACACGGGGGGCACCACCGGAATGCCCAAGGGCGTCGTGTGGCGGCACGAGGACGTGTTCTTCGCGCTGGGCGGCGGGATCGACGCGTACACGAACGAGCGAGTGGCCGACGAGTGGTCGCTGGCCGCCAAGGCCAAGGCCGTCGAGTCGCCGCTGCGCTCCCTGAACCTGCCGCCCCTCATGCACGGTGCCGCCCAGTGGGGCTTCCTGCGGTTCGCCTTCGAGGGCAACCTCGTGGTGATGCTGCGGCGCTTCGACGCCCACGAGGTGTGGCGCACGGTGGCGCGCGAGGGGATCAACAGCCTCTCCATCACCGGCGATGCCATGGCCCGTCCGATGATCGAGGCCCTCGACGACTTGGGGGGCCCCGAGGCCCTCGACCTCTCGTCGCTCTTCGTCCTCGCCTCGACGGCGGCCATCTTCTCCCCCACCGTCAAGGATCGGTACCTCGACGCCTTCCCCGACCTGCTCATCGTCGACGCCATCGGCTCGTCGGAGACGGGTGCCAACGGGATGCGCACCGTCGCCAAGGGCGACACCCAGAACAAGGGCGGGGGCCCCACCGTGCAGGCGGCGCGCGACGCCGTGGTCCTCGACGAGGCCTTGGACGAGCTGGCTCCTGGATGTGGCGTCCCGGGGCGGCTGGCTCGACGCGGCAACGTGCCCCTCGCCTACTACAAGGACCCCGACAAGTCGGCCGCAACGTTCGTCACCAGCAGGGCTGGCACCCGCTACGCGCTGGCCGGTGACATGGCCCTCCTCGAGGCCGACGGCACGATCACGCTGCTCGGGCGCGGCTCGCAGTGCATCAACTCGGGGGGCGAGAAGATCTTCCCCGAGGAGGTGGAGTCGGCCCTCAAGGCCCACCCCGGCGTGTTCGACGCCATCGTGGTCGGCGTGGCCGACGAGCGGTGGGGCCAGCGGGTGGCGGCTGTCGTGCAGCCCCGCCCCGGCCACCAGCCCACCCTCGAAGAGCTCGACGCCCACTGCCGGGCCCACGTGGCCGGCTACAAGGTGCCCCGCGAGGTGCACCTGGTGGCGCAGGTCGTGCGCTCCCCCAGCGGCAAGCCCGACTACCCCTGGGCCAGCAAGGTCGCCCTGGGCGAGCTCGACGCCTGACCCTTCTACGATCCCACCGTCTCGCGAACCAGGAGAACCAACCATGCAGGTCCACGACAAGCTCTACATCGGCGGCGAGTGGGTCGCCCCCGCCGGCACCGACGTCATCGAGGTGATCTCGCCCCACTCCGAGGAGGTCGTGGGCCGGGTGCCGGAGGGCACCACCGCCGACATCGACCGTGCCGTGGCCGCCGCCCGCACAGCCTTCGACGAGGGCGAGTGGCCGCGGATGTCCCCGGCCGAGCGCATCGCCGCCGTGCAGCGCTTCAGCGACATCTACGCGTCCCGGATGATGGACATGGCGCAGGTCATCACCACGGAGATGGGCTCGCCGATCAGCTTCTCGCAGCTGGCCCAGTCGCCGGCCCCCTGGATGATGCTCAACAGCTTCATCGGCGTGGCCCAGGGCTACGACTGGGAAGAGGAGCGCACCGGCATGCTCGGCACGCCGGTCATCGTGCGCAGCGAGGGCGTCGGCGTCGTCGGCGCCATCGTGCCCTGGAACGTGCCGCAGTTCGTCACCATGTCCAAGCTGGCGCCGGCGCTGCTGTCGGGCTCCACCATCGTCATCAAGCCATCGCCGGAGACCCCGCTCGACGCCATGCTGATGGCCGAGCTGCTCGACGAGGCCGGCATCCCGAAGGGCGTCGTCAGCGTGATCCCCGCCGGCCGCGAGGTGGGCGAGCACCTCGTGCGCCACCGCGGCGTCGACAAGATCGCCTTCACCGGCTCCACCGCCGCCGGCCGAACCATCGCCTCGATCTGTGGCGAGCAGCTCAAGCGGGTGAGCCTGGAGCTCGGTGGCAAGTCGGCCGCCATCATCCTCGACGACGCCGACATCGCCACCACCATGGAGGGCCTCAAGTTCGCTTCCCTGATGAACAACGGCCAGGCCTGTGTCGCCCAGACCCGCATCCTGGCCTCGCGCCAGAACTACGCCACCGTGGTCGATGCGCTGGCCTCCGCCGTGCAGGGCATGACCGTCGGCGACCCCGACGATCCCACCACCGAAATCGGGCCGCTCGTGGCCGAGCGTCAGCAGGAGCGCGTCGAGAAGTACATCGCCCTCGGGCAGGAGGAGGGCGCCCGGCTCGTCGTCGGTG
>JBKJIL010000069.1:0-5535 GCA_046598435.1 Acidimicrobiales bacterium | reverse complement strand
CTCCCCCCACCCACCCCGACCTCGCGACGACCGGGCCACAGTCGCGTGGCCCGGTCGTCGCGGGTTCGACGGGTTGTCCGCCCGCGCATCTGACACTCGTGTCAACTAGGGTGACCGCCTGTGGAGGACCTGCCGGAGCGCATGCCAGCCGCCGTGCTGCGAGGGCCGGGTCGGCTCGACGTGACCGAGGTGCCCGTGCCGACGGTGGGCGCCGACGACGTGCTGGTGGCCGTCGACCTCTGCGGGATCTGCGGCAGCGACCTCCACATGGTGCTCGAGGGCTGGGGCGCACCGGGCAGCTGGCAGGGTCACGAGTGGGTCGGCACGATCGCCGCCGTCGGCGACGCCGTCACCACCTGGCAGCTGGGCGACGTCGTGGTGGGCGGCCCGATGGCTCGCTGCGGCACCTGTGCCATGTGCGTGGCGGGCCGCCCGTCGCTGTGCTCGGGGCGGGACACGCCCGGCACCTTCATGGAGCAGGGCGCCTTCGCCGCCTACAAGCTCTCCCCCGCCGCCGAGCTCCTCCCGCTGCCGGCCGGGCTCGACCCGCGCGCGGCCGCGTTGGCCGAACCGCTGGCCGTCGCCCTCCACGGCATCCACCAGGGCCGCGCCGAGCCGGGTCAGCGCGTGCTGGTGCTCGGCGCCGGCCCCATCGGGGCGTTGAGCATCGCCGCGCTGCGCGCCATGGGCGTCGACGACGTCGGCTGTGCCGAGCCGTCCCCGGGCCGTCAGGCGCTGGCCACCGCCGTGGGTGCCACGAGCGTGCTGCACCCCGACGACCTCGTCATCCCGAGCATCGCCGAGCCGGGCCTCATCGTGGACGGCGCCGTCGACCTCGTGCTCGAGTGCTCCGGCAAGGCCCGGGCCATGGAGGCCGGCCTGGCCCAGCTGGTGCGGGGCGGCACGCTCGTGCTCGTGGGCGCCGGCATCGACCCGCCCCGCTTCGACCCAAACCGCATCCTGCTCAACGAGCTGATCATCACCGGGTCCTTCGTCTACGACCAAGACGGGTTCGAGCAGGCGCTCAGGCTGCTCTCGTCAGGCTCGATGCCGGTGGAGGCGCTGCTCGAACCCGATGCCGTGCCCCTCGACGGCCTGCTCGACGCCATGCGTGACCTCGCCGAGGGTCGGCTCGCCGGCAAGGTGCTGGTGCGACCGTGAACGGAGAGCCATGACCGGACCGACCTTTGCCAAGGCCCCGCACCTCAACCACGTGGCGCTGTCGCTACCAGCCGACGCGCTCGATGCCGAGGGTCGGGCGGCCATCACCGCCTTCTACGGCGACGTGTTCGGCTTCGAGGAGTACGCCGAGCTCACCGAGGACCGCAAGCGGCTCGTGCTCCGCGTGCACAGCCACGAGCAGTTCGTGTTCCTCATCGCGGAGGACGCCCCGATGACCGCGCCGCGCATGGATCACTTCGGTCTGTCGGTCGGCAGCGTGGACGACTTCGAAGAGGTCTACCGCCGCGCCGCCGCGTGGCAGGCCAAGGAGCCTGGCCACGTGGAGCTCATCGGCCCGACCCGCGAGGAGTTCGTCGGCGCCCTGCGCCTCCACAGCTTCTACGTCGGCTATCGCCTGCCCCTCATGGTGGAGACGCAGCACTTCGAGTACCTCTTCTGAGGCGATCCTCCTGAGGCGATCCTCCTGCGGCGATCCTCGGAGCCGGTCGACAGGTGGTTGGGGACCTCGGCGCCAATGTCCACACTGTGATCGTTCGCTCTGCCCTCCTCGCGTCGCTGGCCGTGCTCCTCAACCTCCCCGCGGCCGGAGCGGCCGCGGCCGCTACGGCCGACCCGTCGTGGTCGATCGACGAACAGGCGCTGGCCGCCGGTCTCGAGTGCCCCACCACGTTCGCCCACCCCGAGCACGACCCCGTGCTGTTGGTCCACGGCACCTTCACGGCCGGTCGGGAGCAGTACAGCTGGAACTACTCGCTGCTGCTGGCGGAGCGGGGCTTCGACGTGTGCCTGGTGACCTACCCCGATCGGGGTCTCGGCGACCTCCAGGAGTCGGCCGAGTACGTCGCCCACGCCATCTTGGCGGTGCACGCCCGCACCGGCCGCATGGTCGACCTCATGGGCCACTCGCAGGGCGGGCTCCTCCCGCGCTGGGCCATCACGTTCTGGCCGTCGGTGCGGGCCGTGGTCGACGACGCTGTCCTTGTGGCCCCACCGAGCCACGGCACCGAGGTGGCGGGCCCAGGTGGCGCATCGCCCGTCGACATGCCGGCGGCGTTCTTCCAGATGGGTCAGTCCTCCCGCTTCATCGCTGCCCTCAACGCGGGGGACGAATCCCCGGGGGACGTCAGCTGGTCGGTGCTCTACACCGACCACGACGAGCTCGTGCGGCCGGTGGACCCGGTGCCGACCGCCGCCCTCGACTGGGGCCATGAGCCGGCCAACGTGCGCAACGTGCGCATCCAGGACCTGTGCCCGGGTCGCATCGTCGACCACCTCACGATCGGCACCACCGACCGTCTCAGCCAGGAGCTGGTCCTCGACGCCTTCACCAACCCCGGGCCAGTCGATCCAGCCCGGCTCGGCCCGCTCGGCCCGCAGTGCGCCCTGCCCGACCAGTACGTGGCGCCCGCGCAGCTCACCGCGCTGCTGGACCAGATGCAGGGGTCGATGGCGGGCAGGTTCCCCGACTTCCATGCCACCTCCGCCGAGCCTCCGCTGAAGCCCTACGCCGAGGCGGCCATCGCGACAGCGTCACCCGCCGCGTCCGGGAGCAGCCAGCCGGGCGAGGGCGGCGCGTCGCCGGCGGGATCCCCCCAGGGGGCGCCGCTCCCGTCCACGTCGGGCACGGCACGCCTGCCGTCCACCGGCAGGTCGATCCCCACCACCGCTGGCGCGGCCTTGCTCCTCGCCGGCCTCGCCCTCCATCGACTGCGGGTCGACCCGCGCCGCCGTGTCACGAGATCCGCGCCATCGTCCCCATCGACGTGACACGCCAACCGACCGGCGCCGCCGCCCGTGACACACCAGCCTCGGGGTGTCAGGTGCAGGCGGCCGCGCTCAGCGCCCTGAAGCGCTCGTAGCGACCACCTGCGGCATCCACCCAGCTCGGATCGGGCTCGACGGTGCGGGCCGTGCGGGCCCAGCGCGAGCCGTCGGTCATGTTCGCCTCCAAGCCGGCCACGCAGCGAGCCATGAACGCCGAGCCCAGCGCGGCGCCTTCGGGGATGGCGACCACGTCGACGGGCAGACCGGTGCAGTCGGCCAGCGCCCGCATCCAGGCCTCCACCTGGATGCCGCCACCTGTGGCCACGATGCGCCTCGGCACGAGGCCGCCGGCGCGGGCCAGATCGATGTGGTGGCGCACCACGAAGCCGGCCGCTTCGTAGGCGGCGCGCAGCAGGTGGGCCGACTCATGGTGCAACGCCACCTCGTGAAGCGACGAGCGCAGGTCACGCCGGTGCAAGGGTGTGCGCTCCCCGCGCACGTAGGGCAGCCACACGGGCAGGTCACCGGGCGCCAGGTCGAGGAGGCCCTTGGTGGCGTCGTCGCCCAGCCATCGTCGGGTGCGGTCGAGGAACAGACCGCCGGCGTTGCTGGGGCCGCCGAGCATCGTCTTGCCGGGTGCCGAGTGCGGCACGGTCCAGAGGCCCGGAAGCTCCACCCAGTCGTCGACGACGCCCCAGGTGATCAGCGTGGTGCCGCAGATCACGAGCACGTCGCCGGAGCTGTCGGCACCGGCCACCATCTGCTCGGCGAAGGCATCGATCGTGCCGCCACCGAGGAGCGCCCCCGCGGCGGGCAGGTCGGCGCTGACCCGACCCACCGCCTCCACGCCCGAGACGATGTCGGGAAGGTTGGCGGGCGTGGTGCCGGCGGCGGCGGCGAGGTCGGCGTCCCACCCGACGAAGTCGAACAGCGGGTAGGCCGTCATGGCGGTGGTGGAGTCGATGGCGCCGCGACCGCAGAGCGCGTGGTTGGCCACCGCCTGGGCGGGCCAATAGCCAGCCGCGTCGGGGGTCGACGCCGCCTCCCACGCCAGGAAGGCGAGCAGCTCGCCGCTGTCGCCCGCCTGCGTGGCGTCGTGTCCCTCGCGCTCGCCGCGCAGGTCGCCGTAGAGCAGGCCCGGGCCTGCCGCCGTCCCGTCCGCGGCGACCGCGCCGAGCGAGGGCACCATGGCCGACACGTTCACCGCGACCACGTCCTGACCGGTCGCCACCTGCGTCAGCGCGTCGAGCACGTTGACCCGCCAGGCCTGGTCGATGTCGTGTTCGAAGGCGCCCGCGACCGGCGTGCGCACGGGGTGCGGCACCCGCGCCCTCGCCAGCACCGTGCCGTCGCCGTCCACGGCCACCGCCTTCACCGACGTGGTCCCGATGTCGATCCCGACCGTGACCTGATGCTGGCGCGCAGCGGTATCTGACACGCGTGTCAGCCTATGCTCTCGTCGTCGCGCACCTTGGGGGAGCACATGGACCTGCTGATCGGCACCGTGGTGGGACGGTGGTACGTCACGCTCTTCGGGCTCACGTTCCTGTGGCGGGCGTCGCGTCAGCTGGGCTGGCGGCGCACGGGCATCTACACCGCCATCGCCCTCGTGGTGGGCGTGGCCGCTGAGAACGGCTCGGTGCACTGGGGGTTCCCGTACACGCACTACGCCTTCAACTCAGGCCTGCGCGACAACGAGCTCTTTGCCTTCGACGTGCCGCTGATGGTGCCGCTCAGCTACACGTTCATGGCCTACTTCGCCTTCGCGGCCGGTCGGCTCATCGCGTCGGGCCCCTTCCGCACGCGGGCGCCGCGGGCGTGGCACGAGCTGGCGGTGGCGCTGATGCTGGCCGTGTGGGCGCTCTGGGTGCTCGACCCGGTGAGCAGGCTCGGGCATCGCTTCTACCTCGGGGAGCTGTTCCGCTACCGCGGCCCGGGGTTCTGGTTCGGCCTGCCCCTCGGGTCACAGGTCGGCTTCGCGGCCACGGCCGCCATCCTCATCGGCGTGCTCCACGTGCTCGACCGCGACGCCCCCGACGAGGTGGTCCCCCGAGGCCTGCGCGACCACCCCCACTTCGTCGCCCTCACCACCTACCACGCCCAGGTGTTCCACCTCGCGGCCGTGGCCTTCTACCTCCACGCCGACACCCTCGGCGGCGCCGCCGTGCTCATCTGGGTGCCGGCCACGGTCATCACCGCCGTCCACTGGAGCCAGCTCCGGCTCGCTCGCCAGGTTGACGTCGACTCGACCCAGCGCTCGACGTTGACCCGGGTTGAGTGACGGAGCAAGCTGGGGCGAACTCGGGCGGCTTTCTGGGCACTGCGCCCACAAGATCGCCCGAGAACGGCGGGAGCCTACGGCTGGAGCGCGAGCGGGAGCTGGGTGATGCCGCGGACGAGTCGGCTGGGCTGACGCTCGACGGCGCCGGCCAGCTCGTAGGCCGGCCAGCGAGCCAGGAGCTCCTCGAACACGATCTTCGCCTCGAGCCGGGCCAGGCCCGCACCGAGGCAGTAGTGCTCCGCGTAGCCGAAGGACGTGTGCGGGTTGGGCGTGCGGGTGAGGTCGAGCTGGTCAGCCGTGGGGCCGAA